>USAD01000065.1 GCA_900552415.1 uncultured Parabacteroides sp. | reverse complement strand
GGGCATGCGGCGGCGCAATTCGATCGGGATGTGCCATAAAGGCAGGTTGCGGTAGATTTTCTTGTCGTAAGAGCTGAAACCGCGGTGGATAGCCTCCAAACGGTGGATGCCTGCGCCATAGAGGCGTTGGAAAGCGCCGATCCACAACTCCAGGTCAGGGTTGACCGGGTTCTTGACCAGAACAGGGATATCAACGCCTTTCAGGGCGTCGGCGATCTCTTGCACGGCGAATGGGTTAACCGTCGTGCGGGCGCCGATCCACAACATATCGACTCCAGCCTTCAGGGCCTCGAAAACATGATCACGGTTCGCGACCTCGGTCGTGACGTACATGCCTGTTTCCTGTTTTACCCGTTTCAGCCAAGGCAGGCCAATCGCGCCAATACCCTCAAAGCCTCCTGGTTTCGTGCGGGGTTTCCAAATGCCGGCACGGAAGATTTTGACACCTCGGGCCGCTAAGCCTTTCGCTGTTTCCAGCACTTGCTCTTCCGTCTCGGCGCTACAGGGGCCGGCGATGACGATCGGACGTTTAGGATCGATTCCTGGTAAAAGAATGGATTCAAATTTCATTTCCATAATGTTCTGTCTATTTAATGTTATTCTTTATTCTATTTAATGCTTCTTGTAATGTCTCGTTCTTGCAGCAGAGTGAGATGCGGATAAAACGGTCGCCCTTGCAGCCGAAGATAAATCCCGGCGTGATGAAGACGTTGGCCTCGTAAAGGACTTTGTCCGCGATCGCCTCGCAGCTGTCGGCCGTCTCGGGAATGCGTCCCCAAAGGAACATGCCGACCTGGTTCTTGTCGTACGTACAGCCCAAGGTCTCCATGATCTGTCCCGCCAGGTTGCGGCGGCTCCGGTAGACAGCGTTCATTTTGTCGTACCATGCCTTGGTCGCGCCCAGGGCCGTCGCCGCGGCGTATTGCATCGGCTTGAACTGGCCGGAGTCGATATTGCTCTTCACCTTCAGGACCCATTGCACGAATTGTGCGTTCGAGGCGAGCATGGCCATACGCCAGCCGGGCATGTTGTGCGCCTTACTCATGGAGTTCAGCTCGATGCAGATATCCTTGGCGCCCGGAATGGAGAGGATGCTCAGCGGATGCTCGTTGAGGATGAAGCTGTAGGGATTGTCGTTACAGATGATAATGCCGTGGCGGCGTCCGAAATCGACCAGTTTCTGGTAGAGTTCCACGCTCGCGTTGGCGCCGGTCGGCATATTGGGATAATTGGTCCACATCAGCTTGACGCCAGACAGGTCCATCTTCTCCAGGGTTTCGAAATCGGGCTGCCAGCCGAGTTCCTCTTTCAGCTCATACGGGATGATCTTGGCCTCGACCAGCTTGCTGACCGACGTGTAGGTCGGATAACCCGGATTGGGCACCAATACGCCATCGCCCGGATTCAGGAAAGCGAGCGAGATGTGAAGGATTCCCTCTTTGGAGCCGATCAGCGGTTGGATCTCGCTCTTGGGATCCAGTTCCACCTGATACCAGGTCTTGTACCAGTTCGCGAACGCCTGGCGCAATTCCGGAATGCCGACGTATGGTTGGTAGCCATGCTCGTTGGCTTGGCGGGCATGCTCGCACAAGGTGTTGATTGTCTCGTTGGAAGGTGGCAGGTCCGGGCTGCCGATGCCCAGATTAATGACGTTCTTGCCGGCCGCGTTCATCTCGGCGACCTCTTTCAGCTTCTTGGAAAAATAGTATTCCTGAACGGTGCTGACCCGATTGGCGGGCTGTATGTTACATGCTTTGCTTTCCATTTGTGTATTCTCCTAATATCTTTAAGTCTTTTGTCAGTGGCCGGATCGCCTCGAGAGCTTGCTTGTAGCGGAGGAAATCCGTGAATGTCAAGTCGATGTAGAAGAGGTATTCCCACTCACGCCCGATGATGGGAAGGGATTGTATCTTCGTGAGGTTCATGTCGTAGAAAGAAAGAACGGACAAGACTTTCGAGAGGCTTCCCGCCGTGTGTGGCAGGGCGAACACGAGCGACGATTTATCCCTGTCAACGCCTCTCAGGATCTCATCGGCCGTCCAGCGGTCCGCGATCGCGAGGAAGCGGGTGAAATTCCGTTTGTTGGTCTCGATGCCCTCAGCCAAGACCTCAAGCCCATAGATCTGGGCGGCCATTTTTCCGCAGATGGCGGCGTGTCCTTTTAATTTGTTTTCCGCGATCCAGCGTGCGCTGAGGGCGGTATCCTCTTTCTCGACGATTTTGGCGTGTGGGATCGTATCCAGGAAATCACCGCATTGCATCAGGGCGATCGGGTGAGAGTTTACCTCCGTGACGTCGTGGATGGTCGTGCCTGGAAGCGCGACAAGCGAGTGTGAGATCCGGAGCTTGTACTCGCCGATGATGTTGAGTCCGCTCTCGCGGATAAGCTCATGATTCTGGAGCAGGCTGCCCGCGATGGTGTTCTCGATGGCCATCAATCCCAAAACGGAAGGATCTTTCTTGATGGTCGCGATCACGTCGCGGAACGTGTTGCAGGGAATGATCTCGATCTCCTCGCCCTCAAAGTAATTATGGGCCGCGATGTCGTGATAAGAACCGGCTATACCTTGAATCGCTACTTTCTTTTTCATGTTTTTTACTCTGACTTGTTATTAAAAAAAAAGTCCCACCAAAACCGGCAGGACTTCATATCTTATAATTGATTATTTCACTTTTGAATTCTCAATGCTTTACATACAAACTCCTGCCCTTACCTTGCTAAAGTAAAAGTAATAAAAGTAATATGTAAAGCTAAATCGATTCATTTTGTTTTATTCGTTTGTTTGTTTAACGGGAGCAAAAGTAACACTTTTTTCTAAGAAACAAGAAAATCGTGATATTTTTTTTGGATATAATTTATTTTTTGGACCCGGCGTCGTGACGGGCGTGAGCGTAATCCGCTTTTTTGTCGTATATTTGGCCGTGTTAATCAGAGATATGGAGAATATGGTTCGAGTAATGGTTTTGTTGGTGTCGCTGTTCCTGCTGGCCTCGTGCGATAAGCCGGAGCGGCAGTTGGAAGGCAAGTGGCTGCTGAAAGAGGTGGAAGAAAATGGCGTCGTGACACCGGTGGATACGGTTTGGTATAATTTCCAGACCTCCCTTTTCCAATATCAAATATATGACAGGGCCAGCGACACGTATCAAGTGTGCTACGGCTACAAGGTAATGAATGACGAGCATTCTTTGGATTTGGAATTGACTTTCGATTATGAGGGCGTGCGTGATTTTTTGCCCTTGACAGACTGGGATTCGGCCAAACGACATTTTGAGATCGAGTCGCTCACGGGGAAGGAGTTGAGGCTTTCTGGTGATGGTAAGCGCTATCACTTCTCCAAATTTTGATCGTGTTAGAAGCGGGTCTGGATCCTTTCCCTGAAAAGAGGCCAGTTTGTTCGGAAGGGACTGGAGTTTGGTTCGAGGAGGACTGGAGTTTGGTCCGGACCGGATCCGGTTTTTCTCCGAAGGAAATCCGTTCTTTATTTATCTTTTTTTTTGAGGAATAAAAAAGGCGGGACGATATCAACTATCGCCCCGCCGGATATTATTTATCTCTGAATGATTATTGGTTCAAGACCGCGTTTGTCGCATCCAAGATTTTCTTTGAGTTCGCATCGTTCGGGTTTACCTCGAGCGCTTTAGTCAAATAATCTTTAGCCTTCTTGAAATCCTCGTTAGCCTTGGCTTTTTCAGCGTTGTACTTGTCGGGATCTGTTGTGGCTATCGGCGTAGCGGCCTGCAGGATCTTGGCGCCATTGCCATAGAACATCGCGCCCAAGCTATAGAGGGCATTGCCTTGGTATGTCTTGTTAGAGACGGCCAAAACCTCGCTGTACAGTTTCTCAGCGCCGGCCAAGTCACCCTTCTTCTGGGCAGCCTGTCCTTGCTTGATGCAATATGCGTAGATCAACTTCTCGAGATTAGTGCGGTTCTTGTTATCCGCGGGAATGGCTTTTAATCCCTCAGAGGCTGTTTTCAGGAACTCCTCTGTGTTGTTCAAGTTACGGTAAGCCATAGCCTCGCCGACATAAGCGTCATCCACATTATAATTATATTTGATGGACATGTCAAAATACTTAGCGGCTTCAGCGTAATTTTTAGCTTGGTTAGCGGCGAAACCAGCGTTATAGATACGTACCGTGTCTTTGTACTCGTTTAATTTCAGGTATTCGCCATATTTGGTCAACGCTGTCGCGTAATCTTTTGCGTTCAAGGCAGCGTCGCCCTCATCTCTCAGTTTGTCCGCGTCTTGCGCGAATACGTTTCCTACAGCCAAGCATAAAGCTACTAATACAATGATTTTCCTCATGGTAATTGTAATTTTAGATTGATATGATTTGATCTTTATATTTTTAATTGGCGACTAAATTAGTAAGTAGAGTTACTAATTCCAATTTATTTTGCATTTTTTAAACAAGAAACAATTGTCTTGGTAAACCGGCCCCGGAAGGGAAAATGGGTGTCCGGGGCCGGTTATTGCCTTCTATGTTATTTATAAATCAAAGGCTTCTGATACGGCTGGATAGACGATTTCCCCATGGACGATGTTCAATCCGAGCTTGAATCCCGGATCCGCCTCGCAGGCCTTTTCCCATCCGGCGTTGGCCAGTCGGATCACGTAAGGCAATGTCGCGTTGGTAAGCGCCAAGGTCGAGGTGCGTGGAACAGCGCCCGGGATATTCGCCACGCAATAATGGATGATGCCATCGACCTCATATACGGGATTCGCGTGGGTTGTCGGTCGTGAGGTCTCGAAGCAACCGCCTTGATCGATTGCGACATCCACCATCACGCTGCCCGGCCTCAGGAGCTTGAGCATTTCCCGGTTGATAAGGTGAGGCGCCTTGGCGCCCGGGATAAGCACCGCGCCGATTACAAGATCGGTTGTCGGCAGCTCTTCCTCTATATTATGTGTTGAGGAGAACATGGTCTTGATGTTCTTGGGCAGGGAGTCCGCCAGATAACGTAGGCGAGGTAGAGAGATATCGGCGATCGTAACATCAGCGCCGAGGCCCGCCGCCATTAACGCCGCGTTGTGTCCGACCACGCCCGCTCCGAGAACGAGGACTTTTCCTGGTTTTACGCCGGGCACGCCACCAATCAGCAGGCCATTGCCGCCGTGAGGTTTCTCCAGGAAATGGACACCTTGTTGGATGGACATCCTGCCGGCGATCTCGCTCATCGGGATCAACAAGGGCAATGAATGGTCCGGAGCCTCGACCGTCTCGTAGGCGATACAGACCGCCTTGCTCCGCATCATGGCCTCGGTCAGTTTCCTGTCGGAGGCGAAATGGAAATAGGTAAAGACGATTTGTCCATTCTTGATGAGCCCGTATTCCTGTTCGATCGGTTCCTTGACCTTCACGATCATTTCGGAAGCGGCATAGACCTCTTCGATGGTTGGAAGTATCCGGGCTCCGACAGCCTCATAGGCGCTATCGGAAAAACCACTGTTCTCACCTGCCGTGTGCTGGATGTAAACGGTATGACCGTTTTTTACCAATTCTTTCGCTCCCGATGGGGTCAATGCGATACGGCTCTCATTGTTTTTGATCTCTTTTGGTACTCCGATTATCATAATGAAAGTATTTAGAGGTTTAACATCGGCTATAAAGGTAATAAAAAGTATCAAATAAATAGGGATTGTGTCTGAATTGATGTTGAACTATGGCTTATTTAACGGATTGTCGTTTTTTTGAAGGGTTTTGTTTGTTATTTTTAAAATAATGCGTAATATTGCCACCGCAAAAGAATAAAAAGTCGAGAAACAAATGACGGTTGTATCTTCATATTATACTTGGGCATTGATGACCCCTTGGGGGGTTGGCTTCTACTTCAATTAAAACTGGAGAGGGAAGGACAGGTCCTTCGCTCGAGGCGGCCACTTGCCGCACTACAAAATTTCCTTAAATTTATTATTCAAGTAACTTAAATTCAGTCGTTCCGGTTTTGCCAAGCGTGAAACCTTGTTCGTTTGTTGGCGGACATGTCGGGAATTGACGGTTAAAAATTAGATGCTCAATGAAAGTATTGAAGTTTGGCGGAAGTTCCGTCGGTACTGTAGAAAGTATATTAAGCGTTAAGAAAATAGTGGAGGCCATCGATGAGCCGGTGATTGTTGTCGTTTCGGCTTTGGGTGGCATTACGGATAAATTGCTCGCGACATCGTCGATGGCCGCTAAGGGCGATCTTGCTTATGAGAAGAACATGTCCGAGATCATCACGCGCCATCTCGACGTCATTGGCGGGGTGATTACGGATAATGAGTTGCGTCTGTATGTGCAGCGCCAGGCGATGATCCTGCTCGAGGAGCTCGGTAATATCCTGAAGGGTGTTTACCTGATTAATGACTTGTCATCAAAGACGTCTGATACGATCGTCAGCTATGGCGAGCGGCTCTCCTCGTTGATCGTTTCGAACGTGATCTGCGACGCCCGTTTGTTCGACTCCCGGAAGTTTATCAAGACAATCAAGCAATTCAATAAGCATATCGTGGATTTCGAGGCGACTAATGCCTTGATCCGTGAGACCTTCAATCCGTTGCCAAAGGTATCCTTGGTGCCAGGCTTTATCTCGTCGAGTAGCGAGAATGGCGAGGTGACGAATTTGGGTCGTGGCGGCTCTGATTATACGGCGTCTATCCTGGCGGCCGCCCTCGACGCGTCGGTACTTGAGATCTGGACGGATGTTGACGGTTTTATGACGGCCGATCCCCGTGTGATCAGCTCGGCTTACGTGATCGACCGATTGAGCTTTACGGAGGCGATGGAGTTGTGTAACTTCGGCGCTAAAGTGATCTATCCGCCGACCATCTATCCCGTTTATCATAAGAATATTCCAATTCGTATCTTGAATACGTTCAACCCGAC
This sequence comes from uncultured Parabacteroides sp., assembly GCA_900552415.1. Taxonomy (GTDB): domain Bacteria; phylum Bacteroidota; class Bacteroidia; order Bacteroidales; family Tannerellaceae; genus Parabacteroides; species Parabacteroides intestinipullorum. The sequence continues at coordinate 4,361 of USAD01000065.1, read as the reverse complement.
CGCGCCTGGTACCTATATCTCGAAGGAGAAGGTGAAAGAGACCGGCAAGGCGATTATTAAGGGTATCTCTTCCATTAATGATACCTGCCTGATCACGGTTCAGGGTCTTGGTATGGTGGGCGTTATCGGTGTCAATTATCGAATCTTCAAGACCTTGGCGAAGAATGGCATTAGCGTGTTCATGGTATCGCAGGCCAGCTCCGAGAACAATACGACATTCGCCGTGCGTAATGCGGACGCGGAATTGGCGGTAAAGGTCCTGGATGAGGAATTCGCTATGGAACGGAATCAGGGCGACATGAACGATACGGTTGCCGAGCGCGATTTGGCGACTGTGGCGATCGTGGGTGAGAACATGAAACGGACGCCAGGTATTGCCGGAAAGCTTTTCGGCACGTTGGGTCGTGCGGGTATCAGTGTGATTGCCTGCGCGCAAGGTGCCTCAGAGACAAATATCTCGTTTGTCATCAAGCATAAATATTTGCGTAAGGCCTTGAACTCCATTCACGATTCTTTTTTCCTGTCGGAGTACAAGGTGCTTAATCTTTTTGTGGCCGGCATTGGAACGGTAGGAGGCAACTTGCTGGAGCAAATCAAGGCTCAACAACCGAAACTGATGGCGCAAAACGGCCTGAAGCTGAATGTGGTGGGTATATCGAACTCAAAGAGGGCCATGTTCCAGCGCGGAGGTCTTGACCTGGATAATTATCGGGAGGATTTGCGTACGCATGGCGAGGAGAGTGACCCGAAGCATTTGTGTGAGCGGATTCTTGAGATGAATATCTTTAACTCGGTGTTTGTCGATTGCACGGCAAGCCAGGAGGTGGCAGCGCTTTATGAGACACTGTTAAGGAATAACGTCTCTGTCGTGGCGGCGAATAAGGAGGCGGCTTCGTCGTCATATGAGAATTACGAGCGATTGAAAGATACGGCCCGTCATCGTGATATCAAGTTTCTGTTCGAGACCAATGTTGGCGCCGGATTGCCGATCATCAATACGATGAACGATCTGATCAATAGTGGCGATCATATCCTGAAGCTGGAAGCGGTCCTGTCTGGTACATTAAATTACATATTCAATACGATCAGTGCCGAGATTCCGTTGAGCCGTGCCATCCTGATGGCGAAGGAGGCAGGTTATTCGGAGCCGGATCCTCGAATCGATCTAAGTGGAAAGGATGTTATCCGTAAGTTGGTGATCCTGGCAAGAGAGGCGGGCTATCGGGTTGAGCAATCCGACGTGAAGCGTGACCTTTTCATTCCGGAGAAGTATTTTGAAGGCTCGTTGGAGGATTTCTGGCGCGACATAAAGGAGATGGATGCGGAGTTCGAGGAGAAACGGCAGCAGCTGGAGGCGGAAGGCAAGCATTTCCGCTTTGTGGCGACGATGGAGAATGGCGAGTGCCGTGTCGGTTTGCGTGCCGTCGATAGTCATCATCCTTTCTTTGATTTGGAAGGCAGCAACAACATTATCATGATCTCGACTGAGCGTTATCATGAGTACCCGATGATTATCAAGGGATATGGCGCGGGCGCGGATGTGACGGCGGCCGGTGTTTTTGCGGATATCATCTCTATCGCGAATATCCGTTAAGGATTAGGAAAAACAATAAATAAACTCTTATGAAACACATCATTATTCTTGGCGACGGCATGGCTGACGAGCCAATAGCCTCCTTGGGAGGATTGACTCCCTTGCAATATGCCCGGACACCTTATATGGACAAGTTGGCGACATTGGGCGTGACCGGGCGGATGAAGACCGTGGCTGATGGTTTCCATCCAGGCAGTGAGGTGGCGAATATGGCTGTTTTAGGCTATGATCTGCCGAAAGTTTATGAGGGACGTGGTGTTTTGGAGGCGGCCAGCATCGGCGTTGATTTGGGGCCCGAGGATATGGCGATGCGTTGTAATCTGGTTTGTGTGGAAGGTGATTTGTTGAAGAATCACTCGGCCGGTCATATTTCGAATGCGGAGGCTGATGAGTTGATCCGCTTCCTGGACGAGAAATTGGGTTCCGATCGGGTTCATTTTTATACGGGCGTTTCTTATCGGCACCTGTTGGTGATTAAGGGAGGAGACAAGCGGTTGGATTGTACGCCGCCTCATGATGTGCCCTTGAAACCGTTCCGCCCGCTTTTGGTGAAACCGGAAGTGGAGGAGGCGCGGCCGACTGCGGACCTTTTGAACGATTTGATCTTGAAGTCGCAAGAATTATTGGCGCATCATCCGGTGAATTTAAGGCGCTTGGCGGCAGGAAAGGATCCGGCGAACAGCATCTGGCCTTGGTCGCCCGGTTATCGCCCGGCGATGCGGACCATGCGTGAGATGTATGGATTCGGAAAAGGCGCGGTCATCTCGGCGGTCGATTTGATTCGGGGTATCGGTGTTTATGCCGGACTTGAGGTCTTGTCGGTCGAGGGAGCGACAGGTCTTTATGATACCAATTACGAGGGAAAGGCCGCCGCGGCGTTGGAGGCTTTGCGTACCCATGATTTTGTCTATCTCCATGTGGAGGCGAGTGATGAGGCTGGTCATGAGGGAGATGTCGACTTGAAGATCAAGACTATCGAGTATTTGGATAATCGTCTGGTGCGTTTGATATATGAGGAGGTTTGCCGATGGGATGAGCCGGTGGCGATCGCTGTCCTGCCCGATCATCCGACGCCTTGCGCTGTCCGGACACATACGGCCGAGCCGGTGCCATTCCTTATTTATAAGCCGGGAATGACTCCTGATGGCGTGACCCGTTTTGATGAGTTCTCGGTGAAAGAGGGAAAATTTGGTGTGCTGGAGAAAGATGAGTTTATTAAGGAATTCTTAAATGATTGATCATGAAATATTATAGTACAAACAAGATAGCCCCGCTGGCCTCATTGGAGGAGGCGGTCGTAAAGGGTTTGGCGAGCGATCGGGGCTTGTATATGCCGGAATACATCGAGTCACTTGACGAGTCGGTGATCGCTAACCTGAAGAATCAGTCGTTTCATGAGATCGCGTGCGTAGTGGCTCGTGCCTTTTTTGGTGAGGATATCGAGCCGGATGTTTTGGATGAGATCGTGAAAGATACGCTTTCATTCGATACTCCCGTGGTGCATGTGGATGATAATATTTATAGTTTGGAGTTGTTTCATGGTCCTACGTTAGCCTTCAAGGATGTCGGTGCCCGTTTTATGGCCCGTACACTGGGTTATTTTATCCGGAAGAAGGGATTGCGTCAGGTCAATGTACTGGTCGCTACTTCGGGCGATACGGGAAGTGCCGTGGCTAATGGTTTCCTGGGTGTGCCTGGCATTCATGTGTATGTGCTTTATCCTAAAGGAAAGGTCAGTCCGATCCAGGAGTGCCAGTTCACGACATTGGGGCAGAACATTACTGCCTTGGAGATTGATGGTAATTTTGATGATTGTCAGGCATTGGTGAAAGCGGCTTTCATGGATGAGGCTTTGAATAGGCATATGACGTTGACTTCGGCCAATTCTATTAATGTGGCCCGTTTCTTGCCTCAGGCATTCTATTATTTCAATGCTTATGCGCAATTGGATCGTCAGGGAAAGGCAGATCAGCTGGTCGTATGCGTGCCCAGTGGTAATTTCGGAAACATTACCGCTGGATTGTTCGCTTATTGGATGGGATTGCCGATTAAGCGGTTTGTAGCCGCCAATAACCGTAATGATGTATTCTATGAGTATCTGCGGACTGGAGTTTATACGCCGAAGCCATCCGTGCCAACATTGGCGAACGCGATGGATGTGGGAGATCCCAGTAATTTTGCCCGGATTTTGGATTTGTTTAGCGTTTATAAGGATCCGTATGAGAAAATTCGTGAGTTGATCTCTTGTCATCGTTTCCTGGATGAGGATATCACCTTTGTCATGAAACGTGTTTATAACGCGACAGGATATGTTTTGGATCCACATGGAGCGTGTGGTTATCAGGGACTCGTTGAGAGTGCCTTGACGAAAGAGGAGACGGGTCTTTTCCTGGAAACGGCACATCCGGCTAAATTCAAGAGTATCGTTGATCGGGTTCTCGGGATCGATTTGGAGATTCCGGATAAGCTGAAGGCTTTCATGTCCGGGAAAAAACAAAGTGTTAACTTAGGTCGTGATTTTGACGGCTTTAAACAATATTTGATGTCAAGATAATGCGTTCTGTTATGCGAGTGTGAAGAAAAAACGCCGGAAAGATTTGGCTGTTCCGGAAAAAATACCTTTCTTTGCACTCGCAAAAACGAAAGAGATCGTTTTAAATAAAGTTTGGTTCCTTGGATGAGTGGCTTAGTCAGCGGTCTGCAAAACCGTGTACGGCGGTTCGAATCCGCCAGGAACCTCCCCTTTTAAGAAAGATTCGTTCCTTGT
>USAD01000064.1 GCA_900552415.1 uncultured Parabacteroides sp. | reverse complement strand
AATATATTTTTTGAACAGCTCATTTGCTTGCTTGTTTATCGTGTGAATGATCTACAATAATAAAGAAAATAATCACAAAAAGAGGAAGAATCCCTGTTATTTAATGTTAATGCTATTGAAAGACAAGGATTCTTCCTCTAGGGAAGAGTTTTTTATCGGGTATGATTCTCTTTAAAGAGTTTTAATCGTTCCTCAAGCAACGCGTATTGGTGATCCTTGATGAAGGAGGTACAAGCTCGCAGGCCCTGTTGATGACTTCCGGTCGTGCTGAGCGAGATCGCGCTGATGCCGTAATAGATCAATTCCTCCATCAGTTCGCTGCCGGTCATGCCCGGATAACCGATCGTGAAGTAGAAACCATCGGCGATTGGCTGGTCGAGATCATGATCATATACGATCTTGAAACCGTAATCCGTGAAGATCTTTTTCAGTCGTGCCGCTCTCCGTCCGTATTCCTTGATCTCCGTGACAAAGTCGAATGAGCCATCAGCCGCGGCCTTGAACATGGCTGCCAACGCATATTGTGCGGAGTGGCTGGTTCCGGATGAGAGAGCATACAAGACACGGTGGATATAGACCGTACCGAAAGTTCCACCGCCATATCGCTCAGTCAGGCCGGGATAAGCCCGATGATAAAGTTTGTTGGAGATCGCTGTCACGCCAATACGCTGTCCGGCATAACTGAAGGCTTTCGATCCGGAGATTTGGATCACGTAGTTATCCGTATATCTGGCGACTGTCGCTTGATAAGGCGGTTCGAAAGGATGACCCAAATCCTTGCGGAAGTCCATAGCGAAATAGGCGAGGTCCTCGATAACGATGACATCGTATTTGTTGGCCATTTCGCCGATGACCTGTAATTCATCCTCTGTCAGGCAGAACCAGGCGGGATTATTCGGATTGGAGTAGATCATCGCGGCAATATTGCCTTTCGAGAGATATTCTTCGAGGATACCTTTCAGTTTGTCTCCTCGATAGTCGTATACGTCGAACGAGGCATATTTATATCCCATAACCGTGATCTGTTGTTTCTGCACCGGGAATCCTGGGTCGATAAACAAGATCGTATCCTTCTTCGGGTCGCATTGTCCGCAGGTGAGGAAAGAGGCGAATGTTCCTTGCATTGAGCCGGTCACGGGAACACAACATTCCGGTGCGATGTCGATATCGATAAAGGCCTTGATGAAACGTGAGGCCTGTTCCTTAACCTCAGGGATACCGTTGATATTAGGATAGATGGAGGCAATTCCATTACGCAGGGCCTCGATCTCGGCTTCTACACCGACACGGGCCGGTTTCAAACCTGGAACGCCCATCTCCATATGAATGAATTCTGTGTTTGTCATTTGCTCCAGCTGAGTGGAGATAGCGACTACTTCTCGGATCGTCGCCTTTCCGAAATCGGATAGTCCATAACTGTCGATCACTTTCCTGACAGTTTGATAATCTATTGGTGTATTTTTCATGATCTATTTTTGTTTTCCGGGCAAACATACGTAAAAATGATGGAATAATCTAATAAAAGCGTAGAGATTCTCTTGTCGGGCCGTAAGAAGACTTATAAGGTATAGCCCAATCGCAGCAACCCGATCGCTTTCCGTTCTTGATTGTTATGGATCATATGAAGCGTGGGCTGAAGGTAACCGTTTCTCAGGCAAGGAATTTTGCAGGTCAATTCGCCAGCCCATTCTTGGTTGTCTTTGAAACAGGCATGGTCTGCGAACAGGCCGATTCTGGTCTTTCCTGTGGAGATGATGAGTCCGATACCGGCATAGCGACGGCAGCCAGTCCGTTCGGTTGGGTTGATGGAATATTGCGCCAGAAGATGGAGATTGTGAGTCAGGCGTTGTTCGGCATATCCCCACACGATCGTGTTTTGTTCTTTCTTTTCCGTTTCCTTGTTTTCTGTTCCCATCTCATGGCCGACAGGCAGCCCATAATGTAGAGCGATACCCAAATAATATTCATTACCATATTTCCTGTAGCTTATAGATGTGACACTGAGTATTCCGTCTGTCTTCGGACAGAAGCGGAATACGTTTTCCTTTCCAGTAAAGTCTCGATATCCCGTGCCATTGTAGAGAGACGTCTCAAACAGCCAATTTTCCAGGAGCAATTTGTAATCGATCCCGACAGAGGCAACGGGATAGTTGGCGATCGGATAATTGGCTGATAGGGTTGGGAAAATACCGCATGAGCTGTTAGTGAACAAACTGGTGCATGCCGATGTGAAATAATCTTCGTTCAGGTTACGTATTCCCATGAATAGGGTTGAGTTTCCAACTTGCCAATCCAGACCAAGTACGGCGATGGCTAAAGGGATGTTTTCCTCTTCGATGTTCGAGAAGGTCTGGAGATCGTTGGCTAGTCGTTTCTCTAGGGTTTTAACCGTACTGATAGTGCCCGCGTTCAAATGGATCTGTCGGGCAATGGCCCATTGAAAATCGGTTCGAAATAGGTTGACCCAATTGTAGCCTCCTTGAAAATCGGTCTGCAGTTCGGTCGTGAGTGTCATGTCGAACACCTGGGCCGCGAGAGGTTGATTGCTTGTCGTGATCAGGCAAAAGATCGAATAGGTGATAATTCTTCTTGCGATCATTTTTTGCTTTCATTTGATGATTAGTCGTTCGTTTCATGGCGCGAAAATAGGGCCGCAAGGGATTTTGGGCTGTTAGAAAACTATTGGAGTGTTATTAGAATATTATTAGAGTGATTACTTCGTTGGACGATCGGATTTGAAAAGGGAAGAGACCATCTCTGGTGTGTTCGAGATGGTCTCTTCAAGTGTCTCTCATGGTGGAACATGTTTTTAGGATAACGTTTCTACATACATACATATATATATATCTGTTCAGCTTCTCTTATTTTATTCCGTGGGAGGAAAAGGTTCCGGATCATGTGGCCGATCGAGGCTTTTACGGCTTTCGTCCCATTTGGCGTATTGTTCGTCCGAAAGGATCTTACGCAACTTTTTCTCCGTTTTCTCTCGTTCTTTGGGACTTATTCCTTCCGGGTGAGGAGGTGGCGGCATTTCACCAGCGAATTCAGGCCGTGGGCCGCCTTTGCCTCTCGGCGGTTCGCCAGGCATTTGGTCCATGGGTGGACGGTTCCCATAGAAAGCCTCAGGCTCCATTGAATTCTCGCTCCTTTTTTTCTCCTCTTTCAAGAACAGTTTATAGACTTTCTTGTATTGCTTGTCTGATAATGCCAGCAAATGATTCATCTCGTCTGTACGTTCCCGGGCAATTGCTTTAGGATCCTTATCCTTGAGGACCTCAGAAAAGAGGGCTTCATCGTGAGGACGTTCTTGCGCCAGACTCGCAACAAAAGGAGTGAACGCACAGCAGAATGTAGACATGAAAAGAATCTTGATGTTCATTTCTTCCTTTTTTGATTTGCGACAAAAATAGGATTCAGAATTGGAACATGAAAAAAGATTCCATGAACAGGCGGATTTCTTCGACTAAATCCCCTTATCAGAACTTTAGGCTGATACTTCCATAAGGCAGGCAATTGCGGGAGAGATGGATGGAATAATAGTTAAGCGTCTCCTCTTCCGATGGGTTTCCGATGATGTTGTAGAGCCCAAGGCGGAGGGCGAGCAGGAGTTTTCCGAAATCCCGCCGGTAAGAATATCCCGCGTCTATACGATAGTTGACCGCTTCCCGGTTTGCCCGGAAGTATTCGATAGCGGGCTGGTTCAAATCGTTATCCGAATCTGTAACTCTTCCTGATCGTAAGTTGCCACCAACGGAAAGCGTGCCCCGTTTGGTTAACTTGAACGATAAGGCTGCGGCGATTTGATGAGGCCTGTCGTATAGAGAGGGATATTTTTTCCCTGCGTTCATTTCATCAAACCATTCCCTGCTTTTGGAAAAGGTATAAGAAAGCTGGCTGCTCCAGCGTCCCCATTGGTTGTAATAGAAGAATTTGATTCCGAAGCTATCGCCATTGCCTGTCATGACATAATCATTCCAGCTGTTGTCTGTCGTGGCGATTTCAGGTCGCATGGCGATCAGGTTGCGTCTTGTCTTGTAATAGGTAGAGGCTTCGATCTGTCCGTGTGCCAGGAAATGTTTCCAACCGATCTCGTAATGCTCGGAAGACCTGGGTTTATAGCCCTCGATGCTGGGCATACGAAAGTCGGTTGGCAGAGGTAACTCATAAAAACTTAGGTAGTGGTAGAATTGCTCCATCCTTGAGAAATTGAGATAGGCCAGGTCTTTTTCCGAAAGGGTATATTTGAGTGAGAGCCGGGGTTGTATGCTGTAATAGGAACGGTTGTCGTGTGGTAAGTAGCCGACCAAGTGAATACCAATCCGGGCGAATAGCCGATCGATGATTCGCAGGTGGTTATCATAGAAGAGGGAGAATTGGTTGATTGGGACTCTTTTTGAATGCTCGTTATCATTGATGGCTGTCAGGTCGTATGTTTCGTAGCTGTATTTCGCTCCCCAATAAAGACTGTAGGAATTCTCGGAGCTGAAGCTGAACTCGGTGGATACGTTAAGCGACCGGATGCCACTTTGGATGAGGCGATTTTCTTTCGGAACAAGATCATTCAGATCTGCCTTGTTCGAATAAGAGGTGTAGGAGATGGCGGTGCTGTTCTTCAGTTTGCCGACAGGCGTATGAAGCCGTGCTTGATAAATCTGGTTGTTCCAGCGCATATGGGCGATAGTCTCACCCGTTTCATCTGGCAGGTGATAATTATCGTTGGCTCCGTAGGCCAAGATCTCAAGAGATTGTGTGGGCGTTGGAGCGTAGGCCAGTTTCACGTTGTAATCGTAAGTCGAATGGTTGAGCCGTTCCTCTTCCGAGAGCAGGTTGTCAAAGAAGTCGAGCCAGCTTCTTCTCGCGCCTATCAGATAAGAGAGCTTATTCTTGATAATCGGGCCCTCGAAGGTCGCTGATGCGGCGGGCATGTCGAGTGTCAGAGTCTGGACATGTTCTTGTTTGTGGCCCTCTTTCAGGTTGACTTCCGTGACCGATGAGAGCCGTCCCTCAAGCCGTGTCGGGAAGAAACCTTTGTGGAAGACGATGTTTTTTATGGCATCGCCGTTGAAAAGAGGAAGGAGGGCATTGATGTGAGCGGCGTGATAAATTGGTACGCCATCCAGCAGGATCAGGTTCTCGTCGTAGGCACCTCCGTCGACCTGCAGGTTGTTGCCTGTCGGCGAGCCGCTGACTCCTGGCAGGATCCAGATTTGTGAGAAAAGGTCGTTGCCGCTGAATGATAACAAATTGGATGGGGATAATTCATCGAGCTCATTCTTTTGTTGATGGGATTCAACGGATACTTCGTCGATCTCGAAGTGTAATGGCTCCAATTGCATAAGTTGTAGGCTGTTGTTGCTTATGTGAAGTTGTTTCTCATAAGGTGTATAAGCCCATGTAGGATATCTGGACCGAATAGTCGCCCGCTGGTAAATGGAGATTGAATTGCCCTTTTTCGTCAGACGAGGCATAGAGCTTTTTACCTTCAGAAGAGGTGAAGAGAATCAAGGCTCCATATAATCGTTCCTGGCTGTTTTTCTCAAGGATGGTTCCACTTATTCGGAAGGTCTCGATCCGGTCGATCCGGATAGCCAATTTGCGGGGTTGGAGGGAAGCGATATGGTATCTGTAATTTTTGAGCAGTTGATCTAACAGTGCGCCGATGGTGATCTCGCCGTTATGCTCAATCTTGATGGTCCGGTTCATCTCCAGTCGGCTGGGGTCGTAAGCGAGCGTGACGGCCGCCTTTTGTTCGATTTGTTGGAACCAGCTGGCAAGGCTGGCTGAACCCGCGTTGATTGAGATACGCTCATCCGTGAGCGAATAGGCGGTTTTTCCCTCCTGACCATGGGCAAGGAGGGAACCCAGGAATATCCAGATTAATCCATAAGAAACAGCTCCGGTTCATTTGTGCAGCCGGTAATGTTTTCCTTTCGTGATCGTATCGCATTGGCAACCGCAGATGAAAGCCAGCTCTGAGGCGATGCCCTCGTAAGTTTCCGTATTGATCCGGGTGGTGATGAAATTATCGTCGAGACCTTTACCCAGTTCAATTTTGATGTCGGTCTGTTTCTCGATCTCCTTGGTAACCTGTTTGATCGGCGTATTCTCGAAGACCAGTTCCTTTTTCTTGCCGAAAAAGAGTTTTGGGTTGTTGATGATCCCGATACGCAACTCACCATCTTCCAGTTCAACTTTCTCGTTCGCATTTAATATCAGGTCGTTCTTGGAAACGGAAACCTTGACAGTGCCGCTTTTGACAAAGACTCCGGCATTCTCTTCCTGGTTGGTGTTGACAAGGAAGGATGTACCGACTACCTGGATTTTCATGGCAGCGGTTTCTATGTCGAACGCTTTACCTCGTCTCTTTTTGACGTTAAAGAAGGCTTTACCTTCCAGTTGGGCTAATCGTCTCTCTTTTCCGTCCCGGAAATCCAGGCGGCTGTTGGGATAAAGGGTCACCTCCGATCCGTCAGACAATAAGATGGATTCTGTTGTCTCTTTGTCGTTGAGATAGGTGGTGAATTCGGTTTCCTCCTTGAGCGAGAGTTTGAATAATGTCGTAGCGATAAGGAGCGCGAAGGTCGCGGCTATCGTCCAGACCAGAACCCGCCGTCCGTTGAGGGGTATTGGTTTGGCCGGTTGCTCAAGCATGTCTTCTATTTTTCTCCATGCCTCATTCGCGTCGAATGACGGTTCACCTATGGATGGCGCATTAACCAGGGCGCTGATACGCTTGAATTCCATCTGGTTGGCTTTTATCCAATGGTCGAGCGAGGCTTGTTGTGACGCGCTCAACTCCTCATTGGCGAAGTACTTGGCCAGCAGATCGTCTATATCTTCTTGATGGTTCATCTTTATTTGATTCTGAGGATTGATAAAATAATGGTGATAAGTAGCGCCATGAGAGCCTGACGATTGGCCGCCAAGTAGAGGCGGAGCAGTTTGATGGCTTTTGTCATTTGGTTCTCAATGGTTTTTTCCGAGAGGTTGAGATCCTGTGCAATCTCGCGGTATTTCATGCCTTTGAGTTTTGCCATGAGGAAGATCTCCTTGCATTTTGGGGGCAAGGTGGTCAGCGCGATCCGTAAATGTTCCTCGAGTGGTAATCCCTCTCTTTCTGGCGAGTGTGTCTCTTCCGCGATTTGTGCGCTTACGGAGGGATGATCCTCTAATGAGACCGTGTTCTCCTGTTTTTGTCTTAAGAAGGAGATGCTGCGATTCTTGACCGAGGTGGTCATGTAGGCGGCGAATTCCTCTTCAGGCATATCGTCCTTACCTTTGTCCCAGACATTGATGAAGAGTTCCTGGACGATGTCTTCGGCATCTTCCTTGTTCGCCACATATCCGTAGGCTATGCGACATAGCCTAGGACAATGTGTCTAGAAACGGGTTTTGAATAACTCTTTTCTGATGATTCTCATTTTTTGATATTCGCTTTGCGCTCTCAGGAGAGGCCAATAGAATCTTAAACTGATACCCGCTGTCAGGAAACCCTTGTAACCCAAGCCTGCTTCCAGGAAACCACCGATCCGGTCGTTACCTACTCGAAGGGCGATAGGATTGATCTGGTAGGCGAAGCTGGTCGACAAATCCGTTTTCTTTATGTTATCCCGCGAGTGACTGACGACGGGGCTTTCCGTGTGCCGGGTCAGGTCGACACCTGCGGTGGCTGAGCCATACAATTCGATCAGGTTTCTCTTGAAATAGGTAAACTCGGCTGTCGGAAGTATCAGGAATTTCAGCTCTTTCTCATTTAATGAGGGTGAGCTCTCGCCGTTTAGGGTCAGCTGGCTGCTGTTATGGGCAAATCCCAGATCCGCACCTACCCTGAACCGTTTAAGGCTGTATCGATAACCAAGGCCGTAAACCAGGCTGTAATTCTCGTCAGTCCGTTTGCTTCCCGTGATGGCATCGGCCAGACCCATCCCAAGGATACCGGTTGTTCCAATCGTTAAGCCGTCGCTGACGGATAAACGGATCTCGTGCCTGTTTCCCGTAGGGGTAACATCGCTTTTGTTGTTTTGTCCTTGAACCAATGTTAAGCTTGTTGCCATCATGCACAAAGATAGCGCGATTACTTTGATTTTCATATTCATCCTTGATTTTGTGTATATGTGTATAATAATAAAAATGTGTTTGCTGAATGCCCTTAGCTAAGCTGCTTTCGTTGGTATAACGCAGGATGAAATAAAAAACCCCTATGCGGTTGGGAAAATTTTTTATTGGTTTCAGTTTTCTGTTGATGTTTGGCGTGAACCGATCTTGGGGGAAGATCAAAATTTTGTCCGGAAGAAATTCCAGTCCTTTCCGAAGGAAACTCCAGTCCTTTTCGAGGAAAACTCCAATCCTTTCCGAAAAGGACTGGCTTATTCTTTGGACATAAAAAACGAAGGCTATTCAAGTTCGTTTTTGGTTTCACTGCAGTGAAAATCTCAATATACTGCAGTGAATTTCCAAATACACTGTTATGCGTTTTATCGCTACAGGTTTACGCTTATCGTTTCCTATTCTTTCGGTTGAAGTTTTTTTCGGTAATAAGAGTTGGCCGTATAAAGAGTCGCAGCAGGGTTATTACCCGTGACACGGTCTTTCGTGACGAGTGTTGTCACATAGGCATCCGAATATTTATAGAAGAGGCTGTCGTGGCCAACGCAAAGGCCGATAACCACATTGAGGTCCGTTTTGGCCTCATTTAGAAGACGGGCCTGAAGGATCGGATTGCACATCGAGGCGCCGATCTGCTCGCATTCTTTGGGAATACCCATGCTGCTCTTGGCTTGTCCGGCCACTTTGCAAATAACCGTATAGGGTTCAAAACCATTATCCCGTAGGATCCGGGCGAAAATCCGGGCCTCATTCAGGAGGCCAATGCAATTGGCGATGCCGATTCGGTGCGCGTTGATCTTACGGGCGAAAGCCATGATCTCTTCTACACGGGTCCATTGGCAATAACCCTCATATTCCACCTCTGCGCTGGCGATCATGATCTCGCGGTTACGGCCCTCGTCGTATCGCTCCAGTGCCCATTCCCGATCCGACTCCTTCAGGTTGAGGGTCGGGCAGAAATCGGGATAGGTCCGGTCCTTGAATTTGCAGTTTTGCGTGCCGCAATCCACGCAAGTGGGTTCAATTCCTGTTTTCATCTTGATAAAAATTGAGTTTTCGCGAAGATAGGAGTTTACGGGATTTAATTTGAAAAACTAGAGAAATACCGTTATCTTCGTCGCGTAGTATTATTAAAATTAAAAGTATAGCATAAAAAGATAGGGATATGAAACGGATCATGATGTGCGCGCTTGCCGCGTGTTGCCTGCTGGGTTGTCAAGAGGCTCCCAAGGGATACCAGATACAGGGAGAAGTCAAGGGAAAGACTGACGGTGTGGTTTATTTGAAAGTGTTCCGCAATAAGATGTTTTTCGATGTGGACACGGCAGAGGTGAAGGGCGGCAAGTTTACCTTCGAAGGTGAGGTGGATCAGCCTTTGTTGTATGGCCTGGCAACGGATGAGATGGGCTATCCTGTCCAGTTCTTCTTGGAAAACAAGGCTATGCCGGTTGTCCTGGATGAGGCTAACGAGCGTATTGAGGTCAAGGATTCGCCTGTTAATGACATTTTCTTGTCGTACGCGGATCGAATTCAGGAGGATGGTTTTAATATTGACAGCCTGGTGTCGAAATATCCGGAGTCGCCGGCTGCCGCGTTCTATCTGTATCGTTACTTTACCTATAAATTGTCGCTCGACCAGTTGAAGGCAACCCGGGCAAAGCTATCGCCTTCTTTGGCGAACAGTCCTTACGTGAAGGATCTGGATGGTATTATCCAGACTTTGGAAAAGGTACAGATCGGGCAGGTAGCGCCTGAGTTTTCTTTGCCTGATGCGGATGGGAATCCGGTCGCGCTGTCGAGTTTCCGTGGAAAATATGTGCTGATTGATTTCTGGGCCTCTTGGTGTCCGCCTTGCCGTCGGGAGAACCCGAACATGGTAGCCGCCTTCCAGAAATACAAAGACCGTAATTTTACGATTGTTGGTATCTCATTGGATCGTGACAAGGCGAAATGGTTGAAAGCGATCGAGGATGACAAGTTAGAGTGGACTCATCTGTCGGACTTGAAGTATTGGGATTCGGAGATTCCCGCTTTGTATGGTGTGCGGGCGATTCCGTCGAATGTTCTGTTGGATCCGGAAGGAGTGATTATCGCCAAGGATATTCGTGAGGAGGCATTGCATACGACTTTGGAAAAGGTCTTGCCGAAGAAATAAGAGACGATTATTATGAGAACGGATATGGTTACCGGGAAAAAAGGTGGGCGGCATTTTTCCGCCCTGCTTTTGGTGTTGATCGCCTGCCTGTTACCGTTGAGTGATGTGGCAGCCCGTAATTTCCAGATTATTCCGAGGGTTGGCGTGAATATGGCCTCCATGAGTCGGCCGAAGTCGGATTGGGGTTGGTATGCCGATATGCGTCCAGGTATTGTGGCCGGTGTATCGTTGGAGTTTCCATCGACCTCGTTCCTTTCGTTTGAGCCGGGAATCTATTTTTCCATGCAGGGTGGCCAGTCTGATGACGCCTCGTTAAGATGTGATTATATCAATATTCCTTTGAATGCTAAGGTTTATCTCTATCGGGGATTGCATTTGTTGGTGGGACCTCAAGTCGGCTTCCTGGTTTATGAGGGATCGGATGAGGGAAAGCATGTGGACTCTTTGTGTCGTACGGTTGATTTAGGCGTGAATTTTGGCTTGGGGTATCAGTTCGACTTTGGCTTGAATGTCACGATGGGATATTATGCCGGCGTGATCAATGCGCTCGAGGATGTTTATGACGCGTCGGACTCGGCGAAGATGAAGAAGCTATCCTCTTATAACCGAATGTTACAGGTCACGGTGGGATGGAATTTTTGAACGAGATCGTGTTTTATAAAGATAAAAAAGGGAGTGTATGAGAGTGGGTATGTTTTTGCCTTTGTTGGCAGTGGCGTTATTGATGGGTTGCGGCCAGACACAAGAGAAAAAAGCCGAAGTGAGGACAGAAGAGATCGGTGCGTTTGAGTTTCCGGATTCTCCGTCCCGACAAGCTTATGAAGGGTTTCAATGGCAACGCTCGTTTGGTGCTGGATTGCGTTTTTGGGCACAAGATAATGGAAAGATACGTGTGATGACGGATGCCTCTTTGCCAGGGGCATGTGTAGCGCATTTAGAGAATGGGCAATGGCGTTTATCTGATCCGGTGATCCGGGTTTTCCGATTG
>USAD01000063.1 GCA_900552415.1 uncultured Parabacteroides sp. | reverse complement strand
CCCCGCGTTGTGCGAGAAGAGTTGTGTCCTGAAACTGAGTTGCGACGAGCCGGTTACTATCCGTGAGAACGAGGTCGCCATCATCGAAATGGCCTTTCGGGAAGGTTATATCAAGCCTCATTACCCGAAACGCAACGGGAAACGGGTGGCGGTGGTCGGTAGCGGCCCCGCCGGATTGGCTGCGGCAAATCAACTCAACCGGAAAGGCTACGAGGTCACGGTATTCGAGAAATATGAGCGACCGGGCGGATTGCTTCGCTTCGGTATCCCCAACTTCAAACTGGGAAAGAACATCATCGACCGACGCATACAGCTCATGAAAGAGGAAGGTATCATTTTCAAGACCAATACCATGATCGGAAAGGAGATCCTGGCCCGCGACATCGTGAACGACTTTGACGCGGTCTGTCTGGCGATTGGCTCGGAAATTGCCCGCGACCTCCCTGTTGAGGGACGTAACCTGAAAGGAGTCCATTTCGCGTTGGAGCTGCTCAGCCAACAGAATCGCTTGCTGGAAGGTATCAATATCCCGGCAAAAGACCTCATCAACTGCAAAGGGAAAAGGGTGCTGGTCATTGGTGGTGGTGACACAGGCAGCGATTGCGTCGGAACGGCTAATCGGCATAAGGCTGAATCGGTCACACAGATCGAGATCATGCCCCAACCACCGGTTGGCTCCAACCCGGCGACACCCTGGCCGATGTACCCCTTGGTATTGAAGACCAGCAGCAGCCACGAGGAGGGGTGCGTACGCCGTTGGAACCTGGCGACTACCCGTTTCATCGGCGAGAAGAATAACCTGAAAGGGGTCGAGGTCGAAGAGGTCGAGTGGCTCCCCGTTTCCGACGGCGGTCGGCCGGAGATGCATAAAACCGGGAAAAAGGAGATTATCCCGGCCGATATCGTCTTCCTGGCCATGGGATTTGTTCATCCCGAGCTCGAAGGATTGGTTCAAGAACTTAAGATCGCTGTCGATAAACGACAAAATATCGCGGTCGATAATAATCTCGAGACCAATATCAATAAGGTATTTGCCTGTGGCGACGCCATCACTGGCGCCAGCCTTGTGGTAAAAGCCATGGCCTCTGGACGGTCGGCCGCCCAAGCGATCGATCGCTTCCTTTCAAAAGAACAAGACGTTTAACCATAAAACAAAGACATCCATGTGTGGTATTACAGCGATATTCAATATTCACGGCGATATGAGCGCCCTTAGGAAACAGGCCCTGGAAATGAGTAAACGAATCCGCCATCGTGGTCCTGATTGGAGCGGCATTTATCAAGGGAAAAGCGCGATCCTGGCGCACGAGCGCCTCTCGATTGTCGATCCGGCCTCCGGTAAACAGCCTCTGATCAGTCCCGACGGCAAACAAATCCTTTGTGTCAATGGAGAGATCTATAACCATCGGGAGCTACGCCAGCAGCTAAAAGATAAATATGAATTCCAGACTGGCTCGGATTGTGAAGTTATCCTTGCGCTTTATCGGGAGAAAGGCCCTGAATTTCTGGAAGAGCTGAATGGTATCTTCGCTTTCGCCCTTTACGATGAAGAGAAAGATCTTTTCCTCATCGCCCGCGATCCCATTGGGGTCATCCCGCTCTATTTCGGTTATGACAACGAGGGACATCTTTTGGTCTCGTCAGAACTGAAAGGATTGGAAGGTTTCGCTGTCCACTATGAGGTATTCAAACCTGGATGTCTTTTCTATAGTCCGGAAAATGAGGTCCGACAATGGTATCATCGAGACTGGAGTTCCTACGAGGCGGTCCAATCAAATCCGGCTGACGAGAAGGAGCTGCGTGAGGCACTCGAGGCCGCTGTCCAACGACAATTGATGAGCGACGTTCCCTATGGTGTCCTGTTATCGGGTGGACTCGATTCCTCGATCACCTCGGCCATCGCCAAGAAGTTCGCGGCGAAACGCATCGAGGACGACAGCCGCAGCGACGCTTGGTGGCCTCAGTTGCACTCTTTCGCGATCGGCTTGAAAGGCGCGCCCGACTTGGTAGCGGCCAGGAAAGTTGCCGATGCGATCGGCACCATCCATCATGAAGTCAATTATACGATCCAAGAGGGTCTCGACGCCATAAGCGACGTGATCTATCATATCGAGACTTACGACGTGACCACCGTTCGGGCCTCGACGCCAATGTATCTCCTGGCCCGGGTAATTAAAAGTATGGGTATCAAGATGGTCCTGAGTGGCGAGGGTGCCGACGAGATTTTTGGAGGTTATCTCTATTTCCATAAAGCGCCCGACGCGAGAGCGTTTCACGAGGAGACCGTACGCAAACTGGGCAAACTCTACCTTTACGACTGCCTGAGAGCCAACAAGAGCCTGGCCGCCTGGGGTGTCGAGGGGCGTGTGCCTTTCCTCGACAAGGAATTCCTTGATGTGGCCATGCGACTTAATCCCGCCGCCAAGATGTGTCCCGGTACGACCATCGAGAAACGGATCCTCCGGGAAGCCTTTGTCGGCCTCTTGCCCGAGTCGATCCTCTGGCGACAAAAGGAGCAGTTCTCCGACGGTGTCGGTTACAGCTGGATCGATACGCTGAAAAAAATCACCAGTGAGGCGGTCAGCGACGAGGCCATGGCTCATGCCGCCGAGCGATTCCCAATCAACCCGCCTCGTAACAAGGAGGAATACTATTACCGGAGCATCTTCGAGGAGCATTTCCCGAGCGAGAGCGCCGCACGTACCGTCCCCAGCGTTCCGAGTGTTGCCTGCTCAACCGCCGAGGCTCTTGCTTGGGACGAGGCATTCAAGAACCAAAACGAGCCGAGTGGACGGGCCGTTAAAGGTGTCCATACGGCTGCCTACTGATCATTTTTGGACTCAAGTCCATTTTTCATTCCACTGCAGTGAAATTCTCAATACACTGCAGTGGAATCCGAAACGCACTGTTATCCCTCCTTTCCCTTTCCATTCTTCCAAGTGTCAAAAAATTGGACAGTAGTGTCAAAAAATTTGACACTTCAAAAAAGAGAATAAAACAGCAAACACCTCATAAATAAAAGCTTACATGTTTTGGCACGATCTTTGCCTTGTTTTAGGCAGAAAAGCGTTGAAAACATGAAAAAAATAGCGATTACAACCATTCTCATTCTGGGGCTCGCTTCCGCCAAGGGGCAAGAGCCTGTTTGGACGCTCGACGCGTGCATGCGCTACGCGATCGACAACAGCACGACTGTCAAGAAACAGATCTACACGGCCGACACCTATAAGGCGGAGCGTAACGCCGCCGTCGCCTCCTTCTTTCCCGCCGCGTCGGCCAGTGTTGGGGCGCAATACAATTACGGACGTTCGATCGACCCGGAAACAAATACCTATAATAATACCTCAACGTTCGACAACTCGTATGGACTCGATGCCCAGATACCAATTTTCACTGGCGGACAGCTGATCAACCAGTGGCTCATGGCCAAGTCGAACCGACGCATGGGAATCAACGATATCCAAAAGGCAAAAGATGATTTGGCGCTCAAGACGATGCAGGCCTTCATGGACGTGGTCTATTATCAAGGGACGATCCGTCTCGCCGAGGAGAAACTTGAGGAAAGCCAACGCAATCTCCATAAGACTCGCCGCCAGGAGGAATTGGGACTGAAAAGCCCCGCCGACGTGGCCCAGTTCGAGGCACAAGTGGCTACGGACGATTATTCCCTCACCCGGCAGCGCAATCTATATAACACGGCGATGCTGACCTTGCGTGATTACATGAATTTCCCGGCAGACGAGCCACTCGCCGTCGATACGGTATTGCCCGAGACCCTTTATTCGAGCGAACCGGAGAACATCGCCGCCATTTTCGATTACGCGGCCAACGCCAATCCGACCGCCTTGCAGGCCGATTTCCAGTGGAAACAGTCCAAGTTCCAGCATCGCATCGCCAAGGGCAAGTTGCTTCCCTCGATCTATCTGCGGGCGGGCATCGCGACCAACTATTTCGAGAACCTGCAAGCCACGACGGCTCCTGACGCTTTCGGCTATCAGTTCAAGAACAACCGAGGTGAGTACATCGCCTTCTCGTTGAGCTTCCCGCTCTTCGACGGGCTGAGCCGGATCACGGAGGTACGCCGGGCACGCAATGCCATGCGGATCGCCGAGGAGACAAAGACCGAAGTACTTCGCCAGTTGCGCACGGCGATCGAGCAATCGGTTCTCGACCGCGAGGGATACGCCAAGGAGGCCATCCAGATGGAGAAGAAAGCCCGGGCGGATGCCTTGGCCTACGAAGTGACGCTCCGCAAGTATGAGGAGGGATTGATGAGCTCGATCGACGTACAGACTAGTGCCAACACACTGCTCAACTCGCGCGCCGACCTGCTGCAACGCCGCCTGATGTATCTCATCAAGCGTAAGCTGGTCGATTATTATAAAGGTATTCCGCTTGTCGGCGAAGAATAATTTCCAATCAACACGTTCAGATAACAATAAAAAACAGATAACCATGGATATTCAGTTAGAGAAAAAGAAAGGACTTCAGAAGAAGCATATCCCCTACATCGCCGGTGGCGCGTTGTTCATCATCCTTGTCGGATGGATCATTTTTGGCAATCACGCCTCGACACTCAAGGTCGATGCCCGCGGATTGAGCATTGGCGACGTCCGAAAAGACCAGTTCAACGACTTCGTGCGGGTCGACGGCCAGGTACAGCCGATTACGGTCGTCCAGCTCAGTCCGGAAGAGGGCGGGATTGTCCGCGAAAGGGTCGTTGAAGAGGGCGCGCAGGTGAAGAAGGGCGATATCATCGTCCGCCTCTCCAACTCGAGCCTCGATTTGCAGATCCTCGACGCCGAGGCGCAGCTCGCCGAGAAGCAGAACTTCCTCCGCAACACGCAGGTGACGATGGAGCAGGACAAGCTCAACAACCAGCTCGAGAAGGCGCAACTCGACATGGAGACGACCCGTGCCCGGCGGGCCTACAACCAGCAGAAGAAACTCTATGAGGAGAAACTGATCGCCCGGGAGGATTTCCTGAAAGCGAAGGAGGATTACGAGCTGGCCACGAAGAAGTTCGACCTCGTCGTCGAGCGGTTGCGACAGGACTCCATCTCGCGCACCATACAAATGGAGGAGATGGAGGTGAGCCTCGCCAATATGCGTCGCAACATCGTCCTGATCCATCAGCGCAAGGAGAACCTCAACGTGCGCTCGCAGATCGACGGCGAGCTGGGCCTGCTGGATGTCGTCCTCGGCCAGAACATTACGCCGGGACAGATGATCGGCCAGATCAACGACCTTTCCGACTATAAGATCGAGGCGATGATCGACGAGCATTATATCGACCGCGTGCGGGCGGGCCTCTCCGCCTCGTTCGAGCGGCAGGGCTCCAATTTCGGCCTCACCGTTCGCAAGGTTTATCCTGAGGTGCGCGACGGCAAATTCCGTACGGATTTCGTTTTCACCGGCGAGCGCCCCGACAACATCCGGAGCGGACAAACCTATTATATCAACCTCGAGCTGGGGCAACCGACCGAGAGCGTGATCATCCCGAAGGGCACCTTCTTCCAAAACACGGGCGGAAACTGGATCTTCGTCCTCGACGCCGATGGCAAACGGGCCTACAGGCGGCAAATCAAGATCGGCAGGCAAAACCCGCAATATTACGAGGTCCTCGAGGGTCTGGAACCGGGCGAACGGGTAATCGTATCAAGCTACGAGAGCTACAAGGATAACGAGGTGCTTGTTTTGGAATAAAAAAGAAGGATTGAAGTCGTTTCGCGCAAGCGCGAGATATGATCAAACAACATAAAAACGACTTTACGATCGTGAAACCTATGATTAAACAACATAAAAATGATTTTACACCTGTTAAATCTATGATCAAACAACATAAAAATGATTTTACACCTGTGAAATCTATGATCAAACAACGTAAAAATGATTTCGCTGAGGTAAAAACTATGATATAGCAACGTAAAAGTCATTTTACAGGCGTAAAACCTATGATTTAGCAACAAGAAAAAGGTTTTCGCACGAGGGCGACGGTATTTCCGGCACCTAAAAAACAATGTCAATAACAGATAAACCAGAAAAAATATAAAGCGATGAAGAATATCATGATGGCAATCCGCTCGCTGACAAAACGGGGGCGGCACAATGAAATGAAAATTATCTCGCTGGCCCTGGGGCTGGCGGTCGGGTTCGTCCTGATCTCGAAGGTCTGCTTCGAGCGGGCGTTCGACGATTTCTATCCCGATACGGAACGCGTCTATCAAGTCTATGAGAAAGCGCTCCTCAACGGCAAGCTGGATGAGTTCGAGCGAGTCAGCGGAGGCGTGGTTGTAGGGATGCGGGAGATGATGCCGGAGATCGAAAGCTCGACCCGCATCACCTGGGCGGCCAACGGCCCGATGGTGATGAGCGACACGAAGCGCAAGATCGACGCGTCGTTTTGGGTGGGCGATTCCTGCCTGTTCGATATCCTGCCACGGCCGATCCTGGCGGGGGGCGACCCGAAGGAGATCCTCTCACGGCCGATGTATTGCCTCATCTCGAGCGAGCTGGCGGAGAAGATCGGCGGCGACGTGGTCGGCAAGAGCTTCGAACTGGATACGCGCCTGGGCACGCGGCTGACGATCGGTGGCGTCTTCGAGGCCTTCCCGGAGAACTCGTCGCTGCGGATCGACGGCTTCATCGCGATGCCCTCCTTGGGGGAATTCCGCTGGGACGGCTCAATGAACTTTGTCGGCAACGATGCCTACACTGCCTTCATCAAGCTACGCCCGGGAGCGGCCATTTCCGGTGTCGAGAAACAGATCCAGGCCTTCCGCGAGAAATACCAACCAATTGAGGAATTGAAAAAGATGGGGGTCGAGATCGACTACACCTTCTACCCGATGCGCGAGACGCACCTGAAAGACGAGACGATCCAACGGATGAACGTGATGCTGTCGCTCATCGCCCTCGCCCTGATCTTCACGGCGGTGATGAACTACGTATTGATCGTCATCTCGTCGCTCGTCGGCCGTGCCAAGGAGGTGGCGGTGCGCAAATGCTACGGCGCCGGCTCGCGGAGCATCCACGGCATCATCTTCTCGGAGGCGGTGGTTCATCTCGCGGTATCGATTATATTAGCCATCCTGTTGGTACTCGCCTGCCGCGAGACAGTCGAGGAACTGGTTGGCGTTTCGCTTCTCGCCTTGGTCCGCTCCGCCGGGCCGATCCTGCTGGCGGTTTGCGTCGTCGTCTTGCTGGCCACGGGGCTGCTGCCGGGCTATCTCTACTCACGGATCCCGGTCTCAGTCGCCTTCAGGGCTTATCGCGAGTCGAAACGCTACTGGAAGCTGGGACTGCTTTTCATCCAGTTCATCGCCGCCGCTTTCCTGGTGATCCTCTTGGCGGTTGTCGCCCGGCAATACGACCGCATGACGAACGACGATCCGGGCTATCGCTACGACGACCTGGCCTACGTCAATACCCGAGTCATCCCCGACTCAAGCCGCATCGCGACGGCGATGGCCGAGCTGCGCCGCCTGCCGGAGGTCAAATCGGTAGCCGCCACCTATGGCCTGCCAATGAACGGGGCAAGTGGCAACAACGTCAGCCTGCCGGGCGATGAGAAAGAGCTGTTCAACCTGGGCGATCTCTATTACGTGACCGAGAATTACTTTGAGATGATGGAGATCCCCATCATCGAGGGACGAACCTTCAATCCCGCCCTGCGGAGGGACGAGGAGGTGATGGTCAGCCGCCGTTTCGCCGAGCAGCTGCGCCTCACCGCCGGCTGGAGCGAATCCGAGCCAATTGTAGGCAAGAGCATACAGATCTCTGAGCACACGACAGGTAACAAGACCCTCACGATCTGTGGTATCTACGAGAATTTCCGGGTTGGCTCAATCGCTTATGAGGATCCCCGCGGCACCGCCTATTTCTATCACCCGACCTGCCCGGGCTACCTGCTGATCCGCTTCAACGGGATCACGCCAGAGAAGATCGCCAAGGCGGAAGCGGTCCTGACCAGCCTGTTCCCCGACAAGGAGCTGCGCCTCTACTCGTACGCCGACGAGATGCGCGGATTGTATAAGGACACCCGCAAGTTCCGCGACTCAATCCTGATCGGTGGCCTCGTCACGCTGGCGATCCTTTTCATCGGCCTCATCGGCTACACGACCGACGAGGTGAACCGCCGCCGCAAGGAGATGGCGATCCGCCGCATCAACGGAGCGACACTCGCCGACGTGCTGCGCCTTTTCCTGAAGGACATCAGCCGAATACTGCTGCCGGCGACACTGATCGGAGCCATGGCGGCCTATGCCGTCGCCGGGTTGTGGCAAGAGCAATTCTCCGAGAAGGTCCCGCTGTCGTGGTATCTCTTCGTGGGTGGTGTCCTGCTGGTTATCGCCATCGTTTTAGGCATCGCGAGCCTCAACATCCACAAGGCCGCCAACGACAATCCGGCGGAGAACCTGAAAAGTGAGTAATGAATAAATAAAAATAGAACAAAAATAAGATAATCATGAATAATCTGTTATCCAACTGGAAAACCTACCTGAAATTCCTGGATCGCAATCGGACTTACACGGCGATCGAGCTGTTTGGCCTCTCGATCTCACTCCTGTTCGTGATCCTGATCGGCATCTACGTCTGGCAGGAGCTCTCGGTCGACCGCTTCCATGAGAAGCGGGACCGGATCTATATCATCGGCAGTGAGAATACGCCCGCCACGGGTGCCGCCATTCCTTATAAATTAAAGGATCGTTACCCGGAGATCGAGAAGATCTGTCCCGTTGTAGTCGATGGTTCGGCATTTCCGATCGTATGGAACGACAATAAATATTCGGCCCGGCCGATGTTCGCCGACTCCACCTTCTTTGATCTCTTCTCGTTCCGCCTCTTTGAGGGCGATCCGAAACGGGTACTGGAATCGAATGATGGCGTAGTCATCACCCGTGAGTGCGCCCGACGTATCTTCGGCAACCAACCGGCAATCGGCCAAAGCATACTGATAGCGGACACGCTCCGACTGACCGTCACCGGTGTCATGGAGGAGATCCGCAACTCCAGCTTCCCGGAAGCCGACCTTGTCCTGCCCTGGCGGCTGATCAAGGTCTTCAATCCCAGCCTGGCAGAAGACCAACTGGGCAACGCGGGCGGCACGATCTGCTTCGCGCTGCTCCGCGAGGGCGCCGACCTCAAGCCGAAAAGCGCCGAGATCGCCGAATGGCTGAAAGAATTCTTTTGGATCTACAAACAAGGCATCTGGAAAGAGGTTCGGATGGAACGCCTCAGCGATTTCTACTTCTCCGGCTGGAACAACGGTTGGACACCGCTCAAATTAGGCGACCGCCGCTTCGTGATGGTGCTGCTCTCAGTCGGCGTGCTCATCCTGCTCTTCGCCGTCTTCAACTACATCAACCTGACGGTAGCGCAAGCGGGATTCCGGGCAAAAGAGATGGCAACCCGACGCCTGCTGGGCTCCTCGCGCAACGAATTGTTCTGGCGATTGATGCTCGAGTCGGCGACGCTCTGCTTCCTGGCGCTCGCCATAGCGATCCTCCTGGCGCTGGCCGTTATTCCCTACGCCAACGACCTGCTCCAAACCAAGATCGACCCGCACGTCCTGTTGCAACCGGGCTGGATCGCCGGCCTCGCTGGCTTCGTCCTGATCGTCGGCGGACTGGCGGGCTGGTTCCCCGCTTTGGTCATCTCGGCTGCACAACCGATCGAGATCGTGCGCGGCGCCTTCCGCACACGGACCAAGATGGTGTTCAGCAAGGTATTCATCACCTTCCAGAACTTCATCACCATCGTCATGCTGGTCGCCTCATTGGTCATGGTTTTACAAATCAACCATATGCTTCATGCCCCGCTGGGCTATCAGTCGAAAGGGCTCTATTGGGTTAATCTCTACCAACTCGACATGAAAGCGCACCGCACCTTCCTGGAGAAAACACGAAGCATCGGCGGTATCACTCGTGCGGGACTGACCCGTGGTTTGCCGCTATTGGGCAGCAATAACCTGACCACAACCTTTGACAACGGCGGAACGACGGCAAACATCAGCTTCCAGGAATACCCGATGGACCAAGAGGTATTCGAGATGTTAGGCCTAAAAATCATCCAGGATAACCACCTGGCTAACCCTTACTGGTATCTCAACGAACAGGCGATGCGCGAGATGAACCTCTCGCCAGACGCCAAAAGCGTCACGCTCGGGAGTGACACTCAACCCCTATCCATCGCAGGCATTGTCTCCGATTTCCGACAAGGCAATA
Source organism: uncultured Parabacteroides sp. (assembly GCA_900552415.1). GTDB lineage: Bacteria > Bacteroidota > Bacteroidia > Bacteroidales > Tannerellaceae > Parabacteroides > Parabacteroides intestinipullorum. The sequence goes on along the minus strand of USAD01000063.1, from coordinate 1,277 downwards.
TCAACACGATAGTCTCTCCGGTGAAACTCCGATTCCTGAAACCGGACGAACCCGGCTGGGAAGCGCTGTTCGAGATCACAGGTGATCCCGTCGCCACGATCGAGCAATTGCGCTCGCTCTACACCGAATTCTCGGGTGGCCTCGAGATGCAAGGAGATTTCCTCGACCAAACCCTACATCAGAGTTTCGAGTCGCAAATCCGATTGGCGAAAATCGTCGGCCTCTTCACGGTGGTAGCGATCCTCATCTCATTGCTGGGCCTGCTGGCCATGTCCACCTATTTCGTACAACAACGCTCGCTGGAAATCGCCGTACGCAAAGTCTATGGCTCAGACAGCCAACAAATCCTGACTCAATTGGTCCGCTCGTTCCTCATCTACGTTGGGATCGCCTTTGTGCTGGCGGTGCCCGTCGCCTGGTATTTCATGAGCGATTGGCTGAAAGATTACGACTACCGCATCACCTTCAGCCCATGGATCTTCCTGGCCGCCGGCCTCTTCTGCCTGCTGATCGCCTTCCTGTCGGTCCTTTTCCAAAGCTGGCAAGCGGCCAACCGGAACCCAATCGAGAGCCTGAAAGACCGGCAATAGAATTAGCAGGATTAAGGACTTTCGCTGATCCAAATAGAGGCCCGCACAATTGAATGAGCGGGCCTCTATTTTATCAACCAGTCTCTGAATGCCGTTCTTCATATATTTCATTATTTTTATTATTTGTTGATTATCGCTGAATGTCGTTCTTTTATTCGAATGACTGGAAATTGTTAACTTTGCGTCAACAAAAAACATCAAAAAACATGAAAAAGATAGCAAGAATCGGTGTATGGATGATGAGCCTCGCCCTTATTAGCGGTGGCGAAGCCTGGGGACAATCGTTGAAAGATATCTTGAACTCCTCGACAGTGAAAGACGTGATCTCATCAGCAACGGGTATCACGACTCCTTTAAACGCAAAGAATTTGGCCGGGCAATGGAACTACGTCTCACCGGCCGTACAACTGGAAGGCGACAACGCCCTGAAGAACGCGACCGGAAGCCTGGCCGCAGGCGAGCTGGAGAAAAAGCTGGCCGATATGTGCGAGAAAGTAGGCATCAAAGCGGGCGCATTCTCCATGACATTCCAAGAGGATAACTCTTTTGTGATGACCCTAAAATCAAAAGACCTGAAGGGAACCTACAGCGTCGACTCCGAAGCCAAGACCATCACTTTGGATTTCGCTTCGGGCAAAGATTTCTCGTTTACCAAGATGAACGCCCAAGTCACGCTGTTGGACAACG
>USAD01000062.1 GCA_900552415.1 uncultured Parabacteroides sp. | reverse complement strand
TATGTGGGAAATATGTGGGAAATATGTGGGAAATATGTGGGAAATATGTGGGAAATATGTGGGAAATATGTGGGAAATATGTGGGAAACGTAAAAAAAGGAGAAGTTGGAATCTATGGATAAAGTTTTTCCTCTCAACTGTGCCGGTCTCCGCTTGGTCTTTTACCGCTTTTTAATAAGAGCGAAGAGGGGAAAATGCCGCGAAAAGGCTATCTTCGCGGCAGTATCAACAAAAAGATGAATTTATGACACCATTATTTCCTTCCGACCTGCCTTACAAGGTGGCCGATATGGGCTTGGCCGAGTTTGGCCGCAAAGAGATTGAGATTTCAGAACACGAGATGCCGGGCTTGATGGCATTGCGCCAGAAATATGCCGACCAAAAACCGCTGAAGGGCGCACGTATCACCGGCTCGCTTCACATGACGATCCAGACAGCCGTCCTGATCGAGACGCTGGTCGCTTTGGGCGCCGACGTCCGTTGGGCAAGTTGCAACATCTTCTCTACACAGGATCATGCGGCAGCGGCGATCGCGGCCGATGGCGTACCTGTCTTTGCTTGGAAAGGTGAGAGCCTTGAGGAATATTGGTGGTGTACCGAGATGGCGCTCCGCTTCCCCGACGGTAAAGGTCCGCATCTGATCGTGGACGATGGTGGCGACGCCTCATTGCTTCTGCACATGGGTTATCGTGCCGAGAATGATCCGGAGACGATCCATCGCGTAGGACAGAACCATGAGGAGCAGTGCATCCTCGACACGTTGAACCGGATCCTGGAAGAGGACCCGACCCGCTGGCACCGCACGATCGCCGAGATGCGTGGTGTCTCGGAGGAGACAACGACCGGTGTTCACCGCCTCTACCAGATGATGGAGCGTGGCGAATTGCTGATCCCGGCCATCAACGTGAACGACTCAGTGACAAAATCGAAATTCGATAACCTTTACGGCTGCCGCGAGTCGCTGGCCGATGGTATCAAACGCGCGACCGACGTGATGATCGCGGGTAAGGTCGTTGTCGTTGCTGGTTATGGCGACGTGGGTAAAGGTTGTGCCCAATCCATGCGTTCGTATGGCGCACGGGTACTGGTAACCGAGATTGACCCGATCTGTGCCCTGCAAGCGGCTATGGAGGGTTATGAGGTAACCACTATGGAAGAGGCCGTAAAAGAGGGTAATATCTTCGTAACGACTACCGGCAACTGCGACATCATCCGCATCGAGCACATGGAGCAGATGAAGGACCAGGCGATTGTCTGCAACATCGGTCACTTCGACAATGAGATCCAGGTAGACAAACTGGTGAACTATCCGGGTATCGCCCACCTGAACATCAAGCCGCAAGTGGATAAATATACCTTCCCTGACGGACACGCCATCTTCCTTTTGGCGGAGGGACGTCTCGTGAACCTTGGTTGCGCGACTGGCCACGCGTCATTCGTCATGAGTAACTCGTTTACGAACCAGGTTTTGGCTCAGATGGATTTGTGGCAGAAAGATTATGAGGTCGGTGTTTACCGTCTTCCTAAATATCTGGACGAGGAGGTCGCTCGCCTGCACTTGGAGCGGATCGGCGTCAAGCTGACGAAGCTGACCCAAAAACAGGCCGATTATATCGGTGTTCCGGTCGAGGGCCCTTACAAGGCAGATTTCTATCGCTATTAATTAATCGCTCGCGATCATGGAAAAGGGCCAATTATCGGGCAATCGCCTCCTCTACCTCGCCGGGCTGACACTGCTGTTCGTGCTGGCGTTCTCCTACATATTCGACGAGAAGCTGGATATGAACGGCGACAACTGCACCTACTACATGCTGTCGACCTCGATCGCCGAGGGGCATGGCTATGCCGATATCACGAACGCGGCGCATAACCCGTCGAATGTTTTTCCGCCGGGTTATCCCCTGTTGATGTCGGTCGTCCGGTTCTTTACGGACAGCTTCTTCCCGCAGAAGGTACTCAACGGGCTCTTCCTTTTGGGAAGTGCCCTGCTGCTGTTCCTCTTCGTCGAGCGACGGGGCGTGTCGCGGCCGTTGGCGTTCGTCGCCTCGGCGGCGGTGCTGGTCAACTATCAGGTACTGCATTTCGCGACGATGATGATGAGCGAGACCTCGTTCCTCTTCACCTCGGTACTGGCCTGTTGGTTCCTTTACAAGGCGGACGAGTCGGAGCGACCCTTCTGGCGTGAGCCCTTTTTCTATCTCGCTATCGTGACCGCCGCCTTCAATTATCATATCCGGACGCAAGGCATCGCCCTTATCGCGGCGATCCTGTGCTATCTCCTGCTGACCAAGCGGTGGAAGGAGACACTCGCCTTCGCCGGAGGTTTTGCGGTCTGCCTGTTGCCCTGGATGTTGCGCAACAAGCTGCAAGGCCTGGAACAGAGCCGCTATATCGACATGATCGCCTCCTCGAACCATTGGAGGCCTGAGGAGGGCACACTCGATCTGGGCGGCATCATCGGCCGCTTCTTCGAGACCTTCCAGATGTTGCTGACGAAGGCGATCCCCAACTCTATCCTGCCCTACATGGATGTCAACTACGACACGGCAACCACGGTGGGCGAATGGATCGTGGCGATTCTCCTTTTCGGGTTGATCGGCATCGGCATGTGGCGACTGAGCCGTTACAAATGGCTGTTCATGGCCTATACCGTAGCGACCTTCGGCGTCATCTCGTTGTTCAGCACCCCGAGCGGTAACCGTTACACGACGCCCCTGCTGCCCTTCCTCGAGGTAAGCCTCCTGATCGGGCTTTGGGTCGCCATCAGCTGGGCACTCAAGCGGTTCACGCCAATCAAGGGCTTCTCGCCCTGGCTCCTGCTGCTTGTCGTCGCCGGGTTCGCCTATCCGCAACTGGAGACGCTGCACCGGATGAACAAGATGCCCTATCCGCCCAACTACCAGAACTTCTTTACGATCGCCAAGGAGGTACGCAAGCGGTTGCCCGCCAATACGGTGGTCTGCTCGCGCAAGCCGGAGCTCTTCTATATGTATAGCAAGACGGCCGTGACGATGTACAGCTGGACGGAAGACCAAGCCCAGCTCATCCGCGACATGGTCGAGGCGAAGGTCGATTACGTCGTGCTCGAGCAGCTCGGCTTCAGCTCGACGCCCCGTTACCTCTTCCCCGCAATCGAGAACAACCCGGAGCTTTTCCCGGTCATGATCCATTTAAAGAACCCGGATACCTACCTGCTCCGGTTCGAGCGGGAGAAGGCACAAGCCAAATTCGGAAATAAACAGTAAAAAAACATCATGGTAAAGAACTTGAAAGTAACCATCGTCCTTCCCGCCTACAATGCAGAGAAGACGCTGAAACAAACTTACGACGAGATCCCGTTCGACATCGTCGACAACGTCATCCTGGTCGACGACTGCAGCCGCGACAACACGGTCGAGGTGGCCAAGCAACTGGGCATCAAATATGTCATCAAGCACGATAAGAACAAAGGCTACGGCGGCAACCAGAAGACCTGCTATAACAAGGCGCTCGAGATCGGGTCGGACATCGTCGTGATGCTCCATCCCGACTACCAATACACGCCGCTCCTCCTGCAGTCCATGATCTACCTCATCGCCAACGGGGTTTATGAGGTGGTCTTCGCCTCCCGTATTTTGGGTAAGGGCGCGTTGAAAGGAGGCATGCCGATCTACAAGTATATCGCCAACCGCGGCCTCACCTTCTTCCAAAACTTGCTGATGGGCAACAAGCTGGCGGAATACCATACCGGCTATCGGGCCTATTCGGGCAAGGTGCTGCGGAGCGTCAACTTCAACATGCTGTCGGATAATTTCATCTTCGACAACGAGATTATCGCCCAGATCTGCGACAAGGGCTACGAGATCGCCGAGATCACCTGCCCGACGAAATATTTCAAGGAGGCCTCATCCATCAACATCAAGAACAGTACCATCTACGGGCTGGGCGTACTGAAGGTCTCCGTCCGCTATTTCCTGCATAAGATCGGGTTGGTTAAATACAATATCCTGCGTTAAGCCATGGACAATCCGTCAATCTCCCTGATCATCCCCGTCTTCAACCGCCCGAACGAGGTGGAGGAATTGCTGGAGAGCCTCACCCGGCAGACGGCGGGAGGCTTCGAAGTGGTTATCGTCGAGGATGGCTCGACCGTCGCCTCCGACGAGGTGGCCGACCATTACCGCGACCGGCTTGATATCCACTACATCCGCATCCCCAACGGCGGACCGGGCAACGCCCGCAACGTGGGTGCCCGCGAGAGCAAGGGCGATTACCTGATCGTTCTCGACTCCGACTGCGTCCTGCCGCCGGGCTATATCCAGGCCGTCCGCGACGGGATCGCCCGCACGGGCGCCGACGCCTTCGGTGGCCCCGACAAGGCCTCCGACGATTTTACCGACGTGCAGAAGGCCATCAACTACGCGATGACCTCCTTCTTCACCACCGGCGGCATCCGGGGCGGCAAGAAGAAGATGGACAAGTTCTATCCCCGCAGTTTCAACATGGGCATCCGGGCCGAGGTGTTCCGTACCCTGAACGGCTTCTCGCGGATGCGGTTCGGCGAGGACATCGACTTCAGTATCCGCCTCTTCAAGGGCGGCTATAAGGTCTGCCTCTTCCCTTCCGCCTGGGTTTATCACAAGCGGCGCACCGACTGGCGCAAGTTCTACCGCCAGGTCTATAATTTCGGGATCGCCCGGATCAACCTCTACAAGAAATACCCCGACTCGCTGAAGGTGGTGCACCTCCTGCCGGCGGTCTTCACGCTCGGTTGCCTCGTGCTGCTGCTCGGCGCGTTGGTTTGCCCATGGGCCCTGCTCCCACTCGTGGTTTACGCCCTGCTGATCGGGATCGACGCCTCTCTGACGAACCGCAGCTTGCGGATCGGGACGCTCGCCATCATCGCCTCGTTCATCCAGCTGCTTGGCTACGGCAGCGGTTTCCTTTCCGCCTTCTGGCAGCGAGTCGTCCGGGGCAAGGATGAATATTCCGCCTTCCAAAAGACATTCTATAAATAAGGTAGCGGACCGGAAGTTCGCTATCTTCTGGTCCGCGACAACACGCGACGGGCTGAATATACCGATATTCTACCCAAAGACGACGCACGACGGGCTGAATATACCGATATTCTGCCCAAAGACGACGCACGACGGGCTGAATATACCGATATTCTGCCCAAAGACAACACACGACGGGCTGAATATACCGATATTCTGCCCAAAGACGACACGCGACGGGCTGAATATACCGATATTCCAAATGCCCAACCCCCAAAAAGGGGCTGCCTCTATCCGGCCGTTTATTCAGCGTCGCCCTGTCGAGCCTCCTGCCGACGCTTCCAGATTGTCCAGCCCACGGCACCGACCAGCATCAGCAAGATCAGGAACGAGCTGTAGGAGGTGACGTAAGCCGCCGTCACATAGGCTTGCGGACGGAACTCGAAGACAATCGTATGCTCGCCGGCGGGCACCCGCATCGCCCTCAGGATCCAGTCTGCCCGGAAATGATCGGCCGGTTGGCCATCGATCGTCGCCTGCCAGCCCGGAGCGTAATAGATCTCCGAGAAGACCGCGAGCTGCTCCGTGTTAGCCTTTGTCTTATAGGTCAACCGATTGGGGCGATAAGCCTCGAGCGTGATGGTCGCTGTCGAGTCGAGCGCAGGCGTGAAGCCCTCAACCTGCGCGGCGAACCGCTCATCAACGACCGCCTCTGCCAACGGGTTCAGCGTGTTAAGAGCGGCGATCTCCTCGTCGGCGTTCTTCACCATCCTCAAGCCCCCGACAAACCAGGCATTGCCATCGGCGAACGGGTTGCGGATCGGCGGTTGCTCCGGATTATAGATCAGGTAGCGGGTGTTCAGCATATTCAACGAAGGGCAAGCGGCCAGCGCCCGCACGATATCCTCCGGCCCCGTCGCGTTCTGGAAGGCGCCAATGATCGAGTTGATCTCGCCCTGCAGACGATGATCGATCAACTCCTGGTAACGGCGCAACTTCGCCGCATGATAGCCACCGATCGAATGATGATAGAACGAGGTATTGGTCTCGGCGAAAGGATTATTCAGGTTCAACACCCGATAAGAGAGATCCGTATCCTTCAGGATAGCCTGGTCGGCCACTGACTCCTTATAGACATCGATCGCCTTCTGCGCCACGAAATTCTTGTCGCTGAGGTAACGCTTGTCAACCGTCCAGAGATCGACCAACGTCAGGACGAGCAAACCGATCGAGACAACCGGTACCAACTTCTCGCGGCTCTTGGAAGTAAAATACCAGAACATCAAGGCGGCGCCCAGGATGATGAACAGCAACGAGCGCATCGCATCGGCCGAAGCCAAGGCCTCGCGGTCGATCAGCAGGGCGTTATAATACCAGTCCGGCAATTGATATTGCGCGTCGTAGGAGGAGCGGAAATCAAGGAAGAGGCTCGGCACCAGCCAAAGGATCAGTGCCAAACCACCCGTAATGGCCAATGCGCCGATCAATCCCCGCTTCAGCAGGGCATCGCCTACCTTTCCGCCGAAAATCTCGCCCAAGCCCCAGATCGCCACGATCGGCACCACCAGTCCTGGGATGACGAGCGCCATCTCGACCGTCCGGAACTTATTGTACATCGGCAAATAATGGAACATGAAATCGTTGAACGAATCAAAGTTGCGACCCAAAGCCAGGAGCGTCAGGAAAACGCCACCCGCGAACAGCCACCACTTCATCGAGTCGCGCACGACGAACATACCCAATACGAACAGGAAGCAGACAACGGCCCCGAAATAGACCGGTCCCGAAGTAAAGCTCTTCTCGCCCCAATAGGTCGGAGCCTGTACCTCCTTGCCCACCTGCGCGCCACGGTTACGCAACTCCTGATAGAGCGCCGAGCTGGAATCGAGCATTCCGCCTGAGCCGCCACCATAGGCGTTGGGTACCAGGAGCGTCAGCAACTCGCCCTTACCATAACTCCAGGCAAAAGCGTAATCCTTATCCAAGCCGGAGGAGATCTTCTCGCCCGCCGGTGTCGTCGTGGTCAGCTCCGTCGCCCCACGGATCGAGCTCTTGCCCAGATCCCACTGCGCGTACATATTCTGCGCGTTCGGCAAGACAGCCAGGATCACGCAACCCACCATGATCGCCGTCGTCTTCAACAGCTCGGGCAGCTCTTTCGAGCGGATCATCCGCACCAAATAACCCAAATAGATAAAGAAGCAAAGCAACAGGAGATAATAGGTGATCTGCACGTGCGTATTACCGATCGAGAGCGCGATACCAAGCAGGAAGACCACGGCTCCCCACAGATGTTTCCGCTTGAACAGCAACGCCATACCCGCCAACGTCAACGGCATATAGGCGATCACATAAGCCTTCGTGATATGGCCCGCCTCAATGATGATCAAGTTATAAGAGGCCAAGGCGAAAGCGATCGACCCGGCAATGGCCAGCCAGACATTCACGCCCATGACACACATCAGGATATAAAAACAGACCAGGCCCGTAAAGACCATGCCGGCATCGTAATAACCCAGGCCTTTCAAGGGTGCCTCGAGCCACAGGTAGCTCGGCAACTTAGGCGCCGGATTGCCATAGCCCGACACGTAAGGCATACCGCCAAACATCGCGTCCGACCAGACACTGAACTCGCCCGGCTCGGCCGTCTTCTCATATTCCGCCATCTGGCTGTTACCCATTCCGGTCGCCTTCTCGTTGTCCGCCTGGCGAATCGTCTTCCCCTCGAAGACCGCCGGCGAGAAATAGACCACCGTCAACCCTAAAAACAGGAGGAGAGCCACCACGTGCTTCCCCCATTTCCTCATGATTTCCCGCATATACTATACATTATTTAATTATTATACTCTTCCCCGCACCCATTTCGCCCAATAGAAACGGATGGCGAACCAGCCGTGCAACAGGATCGTCTGGAACTTCCCGTAATAACGGCACATGATCTCATAACGCTCTCGCAAAGAGGCCTTCCGGTTGGTCGTGCTCAGGCCCGCCTCCAGAAAATCGGAGAGCACCGTCCGGGCGTTATATACCGACCGTGCAGATTTCAGGCAACGCAAGCACCAATCGTAATCGGCCGAGTAGCGGTACGACAGGTCGTAAAGAGGCGCGATTTCCCGCCTGGCGTAAAACGACTGGTGACAGACCAGCATACCCATCTTGAAGCTTTTCCATGTCAGCCGCCTGGGCGCTTTCAGCCGTCGCATTCCCAGCGACTTTCCCTCAGTGTCGACAATCCGGGTCTCGCCATAGATCACATCGGGCAGGCTTTTCCGCCGTTGCAGGCCATTCACGACCTGATTCAAGGTATCCGCCGTATGAAACGTATCCCCCGCGTTGAGGAAAACGAGGTAATCGCCCGTCGCCCGTGCCAAGCCCTTGTTCATGGCATCGTAAAGCCCCTTATCCGGCTCGCTGACCCAATAGGCCAAACCCGAGGCATATTGGCGGATGATCTCGACCGTCCGGTCTTTCGAACCGCCGTCGATAATCAAATATTCCACGTTCGTGTATGATTGGCTCAGCACGCTCAAGATCGTGCGCTCCAACCAACGCTCGGCGTTATAAGTAACCGTGATGATCGAGAATACCGGTTGATGACTCATATTTTCTCCTGAATTAATTTCTGATACAAAGCTATATATTTTTTCGCCACGACCGACTCCTGATAGCATCTCATCACCTTCTCCCGACAAGCCGCCGACAAATTCCCCGGCTCCGGATGCCGCAAGACCCAAGCGATGCCCCGGGCCAAATCCGCTGAATCACGACTATCGGCCACATAGCCATTCACCTCATGGTCGATCATCTCCGGTATGCCGCCCGTCCTGAAACCGACGCATGGCGTACCGCAGGTCATCGCCTCCATAATCGTATTGGGCAAGTTATCCTCCAACGAGGGAATCACGAACAGGTCCGCACACGAATAGGCTTCCGCCAATTTCTCCGCTCCAGAGATATACCCCAAAGCCCGCACTGGAACAGGCGACAAGGCCGAGAGCTCCGTCGCGTCACTCCCCATCAGGATAATCTCCATCTCTCCCTCCATCTCAGCCGCCAGCAAACGGCAAGCCTCCAGCAGGAACGTCGCCCCTTTCCGGGTATCCGACAACTTCGCCGCGGCAAACAGGATTAACCGTTTCTCCTCCGGCAGACCCAACCGTTGCCGTGCCTCACGCCGATCAATCGGCCGAAACAAGGTCGTATCGATCGGATTCGGAATCGATACAAAACGAGCCTCACGCAACCAAACGCTTTCACTCGCCGTACGGGCGATCCATTCGCTACATCCCACGAACGTCACCCGTCGCCAATCGATCTTTCCCTTCCGCCGGGCAACTCTCTTCGCCAAATCCACCAACGGATTCTCGCTCATCATCGGACAAGCCGAGCAATCCGTCCGATATTTCACGCAATCGCCCGGATAATGACAAATCGCCGTCGCCGGCCACAAGTCGTGCAACGTCCAAACCACCCGTTTCCCGGAAGCGATGATCCGGGCGATCTCATCCAACGACAAGAAGCCTTGATTTATCCAATGAATATGGATCACGTCCGCCTCACGAAACGCCGCTGTCCGCCGGATATTAATCCCCGTATTCGCGATCGAGACCTGAAACAGATTGCGCTTGCTCAACCTGTTACAGAGATAAATCACCAACCGCTCCCAAACAAAATAGAGGAAATTCAACCATCGCCGCGCGGCTCCCCGATCCAGCGAAACCACAGCCGGATCGTCCGTCGCCCGATCACGCACCAACATCGTAGCCGATACACCCGAACAAAGCAATGCCCTCAAAAGACGATTGGCAGCAACAGCGGCGCCACCCGTATGCTCAGCGGTATTGAGAATTAGGATTTTCATAAACGAACTATTACATCAAAAATACTCACCATACTAGCCATCGATCAAAATCGACTCCTTGACAAATGGAAGGGTTTCTCATTCCTTGAAACATTCCTATATTTGAACTATATGTTCCCACAAAACGTTCTGACTTGTTTAATACTTCCATCGTTGCGAAAAGCGTAATCATCTTTCTATCTTTTTCTATCGCATTTTCTTTATCAGCAGATGATTGTGAATATCCCCTCTCTGAGGAAGAACATAAAGTCCAAATATTCCAATCCGGATATTTAGACTTAATATCCTCTACAACGCCATAGTCATCCGTTGCCACAAACAAATCCTTAATATTTCCATCTAGTTTTTCGAAATATTGATCCAAAGGATAATAAGAGCTCTCTACTATTTTATCACCTCTTCTTACATGGATAGATACATATTTAGAGGGCAAAGATAAAGCATTCACTATCTCATCTATCCGCCTTTGAGTTGTAGCATTATACTTCCACGTCAAATTAACAAGTAAAAAACAAAGTTCTTGTGTACTACCACGAAAATTCAGATCTGGAATAATATGTAACTTTTTATACCTCGACTTATCTCGACATTTTCCAAACACATCCTGTGTTAATAAATTTCCCTTCCAAAAAGATAAATAAGGATACAAAGAACGAATAGCAAATCTATCCCTGCGTTTAACAATTAATTTCAAAGCATACTTCCAGTCTAATGTGCGATAATGAGATTGTCTATCCTCTACCGTATCACAAAAGTTATTAAAATAACCATTCCAACCTTTTGTCGGATTAAAATTTGTTCCTCCAGAACAAAGTCTAAATTGAATCTGATTCTCCAAACAATATAACATCGCAAGAATCATATTATTATATTCTGAGAAGAAGCCAGAATCTATGCCTACCTTATACGTCAATACTTTAGAATATGATTTATTTACCTTTGTATATTCCTCAATTGATAGCATAGCATTACAATTTACTATTCGCCTTTTCGACTAAAACCGAAATCTCATTCACCCGATCTTTATACATCTCATACAACTTACCCCGATTCTTGATCTCTTGGACACCAATTAAACCCTTATTCCAAATGCGCATGCCACCAGCCAGCATCGACTCAAAACCTGCGTCATACCAACCGACCTTCAGGCCCGACAACCAAGCCCGGAGACAAAGTTCGCAATCATCACATTGGAACGGAGCGAATGAGAAATCGATATGCCCCAAATGCTTCAAAAACAAATCACGATCCAAAAGCATCGGCGCCCGGTTTACCGAATGGACAAAACGGAACCCCCCATTGGCCTTATCCGGATATTGATCCACATAACCCCAGCGCTTCTCATCATCAATCACAAAATTCAGCCCATCCAGACCACCCAAAATAGCCATATCCGGATAACGCTCAAAATAACGGATACCTTTATCCACCCAATCCAAACTCGTGATCTCATCATCGTCCTGCATCAAAACCACATAACGTCCATTGGCAAAACGGATAGTCTTGTCGTACATCACGTTCTCATACAAGTCGTTCGCCCGGACCAAGAACTCATTTCCCCGGTTCAGGAATTTTACCAAAGCCCTCGAATGCGCAAAGCTGGAACCATCATCGATCACGATAATCTCCGCATCAGGATATTCCCTTAGCTTACGAACAATCCGTCTCACACCCAAACTCTTATTATGAGACTCTATGATAAAACTTACTTTTGGAAGATTCAGATAACCCTTGGCTAACCAATCCTCATAAGTCTTTTGTTTTTTCTTGAGGAAACGCTTAGCCAAAGCGCAACGAACCTTTTCAATCGACATCAATATATCCATAACATTCTATTCATATAAATAGAGGTGAGAACATCACCATACTCATAAAACCTAAAAATAGTGAGATTTATTATATCGCGAACGATTTTCGACCGGAATTTTCG
>USAD01000061.1 GCA_900552415.1 uncultured Parabacteroides sp. | reverse complement strand
AGGCCCTGATATTCGATCTCCTTTGAGAGATTATCAAACTCACGGTTATTACGAACATTTTCCAATTGTGCCTTATAGCGCTCGATCAACGAGTTTGATTCCGTGATCTTATTCTTTTGCTCAGCGATAGAAGCCTCATAGTTCTTGATACCCGATTGATAGTTTTGAAGACGAGTCTCCAAACCAGCGATCTCATCCTCCAAATCTTGCACCTCCAGAGGAAGCTCTCCTCTCAGGGTCTTTATCTTATCAATATCGGACATGACTGTCTGAAGTTGATACAACGTGGAAAGTTTCTCTTCCACCGTGTACTCTTTCTCAACCGACTGTTTATCTGTAGCCATTCTATAAATATTTTACTGGGTTTGAATTAACATTCGAAAAATGCACCGCAAAGTTAGGGAATTTTTTCGATATTATATTATAAAATATCTCTTTTGTACATACTTCCGACTCGTAATGACCTATGGTAGCCAACAGGATCCGGTCCTCTACATCATAGAAATCATTATACTTCGCCTCACCCGTAATAAAGACATCCGCTCCATAAGCGATCGCGTCATTGATAAGAAACGCGCCACTTCCTCCGCAAACGGCCACCTCTCGAACAGGTCTTCCCGTAAACGGAGAATGGTGTACACAGCCGACATGAAATATATCCTTTATTCTCAACAGGAAATCCCGTTCATTATCCTCCGCCGGCAACTCACCTACGACAGCCGAGCCAACCTGGCTCCAACTATTCTCAAGCGCATAGAAATCAATAACCGGTTCCTCGTAAGGATGTGTAGCCAACAATGCCCGGGTAACCGCCTCTCGCCGGTACTTGGGCAAGACAACTTCCAAACGGATCTCTTTCTCATGATGAGTCTCGCCTAGCTCCCCACAGAACGGATGACATCCCTCATTCGCACGGAAAGTGCCATCGCCGCTAACAGAGAAACCACACTGGTCGTAATTTCCTATACTCCCCGCTCCAGCCGAGAAGAGCGCATTCCGGACGATCTCCTCATAAGCAACCGGCACGAAAGTCACCAACTTAAGCAAAAGTCCTTTCATTGGTTTCAAGACACGGACATTTTCCAATCCGATCATCTCAGCGAAACGGAAATTCACCCCACCTGCCGCATTATCCAGATTCGTATGCGCGGAATATACCACCAAATCATATTTACAGGCCTTGATCATACAACGCTCAACATAAGTCTTTCCCGTCAATGACTTAAAAGGCCTGAATGCCAAAGGATGATGAGACACGATCAGGTTGCACTCACGTTCTATCGCCTCATCGATCACCTCTTCCGTCACGTCAAGACAAAGCAATACGCCAGTCGCTACCTGATTGACATCGCCAACCTGCAATCCCGCATTATCAAAGCTCTCCTGAAGAGATAGAGGCGCAAAAAGCTCCAACTCATTAATGATATCTTTTATCCTTATCATGATGTATATATGGTATTAGTTCGCCTATACTAGAAGTTTACGTCTGATCAAGACCGCCTCTTCAGCTTCAGTATCTTCCAAACGAAAACTGGATTATATATGATATAACGGCGCCAAAGCCGCTTCGGGTCACTTATCAATCGGCCGAACCATTCTAACCCTAAATTGATCATCCATTGGGGCGGACGATTCTTCGTGCCGGCATAAAAATCAAACACGGCACCAATGCCACAAGTGATATGAGCATTCAAGTTCGCATGGTTCTCAACGATCCATTTCTCCTGCTTCGGCGCGGTCATTCCCACAAAAAGAGCGTCAGGAGCAAACCGGTTCACCCGATCGATCATCTCTTGATTATCTTCAGGCGAGAAGGTCGCCTTAAAAGGAGGACTATAAGTTTCTACACGCACATTCGGATATTCGCGAGACAAACGGGTCCGGATCAACGACAACGTACGCTCGGAAGCGCCCAAATAAAAACACTTTCCCCCTTCACGATTCAACGTCTCAAGTACCATCCTATGCAAGTCCGCTCCCGCGATCTTATTTATCTTCTCACCTCGCAAAAAACGGGCAGCCCAAACAACAGCTATACCATCCGGCAGCAAATAATCACTCTCAACCAAAGCCTTGCGGAACAAGGGATCCTTATCCGCCATCACCCACGAATAGGCATTGATTGTATTCACGGTTATCCGCCCTTCCGGTATCCGGTCAAACACGTAATCCGCGGCAATCGTATAATCTGACAAACGCACCTCTCTCATGATCCTTAATACAGACTTTTATACAGTTCCTCTATCTGTCCATTAATATAATCCAAACTAAACAAACCGCCCGCCAATTTCAATGACTCACCCGACAACCGATGTCGCAAATCCGGATCAGCCAAGGCTTGCTCCAACCGCTCAGCCAAGCCCTCCACATCACCGGGCTCAAAGAACAAGACATTCTCGCCTGTCCGTAAGACATCAGGCAAACCACCTACAGGAGTAGAGATCACCGGCAAGCCATAAGCCCAGGCATCAAGCACAGCCATCGGAAAACCTTCCGCATGACTCGTTAAACAAAACAATGAAGCATTCCTGAACAAACGATCCTTCTCATCGCCTCTTACCCAGCCCGGGAACCGGACAACTTTGTCCACGCCCTCCTCACGGGCTACCCCACGAGCCTTCTCCATTTCTCCATTTCCCGCAATTGTCAATCGCCAATCCGGGAAACGACTAGCCACCTTGGCAAAGGCCCGGATCAAAGTCGTGTAATCCTTGTTCGCGTTTAAAGTCCCGGCGAAGATAATTTCCTTTTGAACATCCGAATAAGAAGCCGGTCTTGAAAGGATCGGACATGGATTATATATTACATATACCTTATCTTTTATTCCAAATAAGGTCTCCAGTTTTTCCTGAATCGACCGAGATAACACAATGATCGCGTCCGCCTCCCGGAAAAGTTCCACATAAGCGGCATTTCCCCGGTTTTCTTCCAACTGATTACCTATAAGCAAATGAACCACCACCTTCTTTCCCTTAGCCTTAGCGACACGCAAAAAAGGAAGCTTCCGGCGAACAGAAGGCAATTCACTCGTATGAATATGAATAATATCGTAACGGGATACGATCATCAGATAACGGGCAAAGGCCCGAGCAGCATACCATAACTTCATGCCCTTGCTCTTATCGATATGTGTCTCCAGCCAATCAACCTGATGGGCTTTCCAAAAATCACATTTCGTATAGGCATTAACGACAGCGGTCACACCACCTCGAGTCTTATGGGATGTCGCCAGCATTAATACTCGCTTATTCTCCATTTCTCTGTCTCTTTGGATCTTCTTCACTGAAACGTTGTTCCTCACCATACAATCGGCGCTCATGCTCAAGGGTTGTCGGGATATCCCAACGATACTTCAATACCTTAGCCGGCACTCCGCCTACGATCGCATAAGGAGGCACATCCTTTATAACCAAAGCGCCCGCGGCTACAACCGCTCCTCGTCCGACTGTCACCCCTTTCAGGATTGTCGCGTTAGAGCCAACCCAAACATCATCCTCTATGTGCACGTCCAAATCATCTCCAGGCTTCTTATCTAGGACATCATAAATAAAACGACCGACATCCGTCACCCGATGATCCCCACCGATAATGGTCACTCGAGGGCCAAACAAAACCTTATTCCCGATATAAACCTTACTTTCTGTCGCCAATATAATCGCATGAGGACCCAAATATACATCATCCCCAATGGAAACATTCTTATAGGTAATCAACGAGGACAAGGCGGCAAAACGCACATGTTTGCCACATCGAGCCATCAGACGCTTATAAAAGAAAGAGACAAACCGATTGGTTGTCCCTCTCACAAGATAACTGAGTTTATAAATGCACCACGCGAACAGCCTTATCATTTTCTTTATCTTTCGCTTTTCTGCCTCAAGAACTCATCCTTCAAGGCAATATACATCTGCTTACAACATAAGAAACCTACAGGTATGATAATCGTCAGAAGCATCATGGCTAAAGCGGCATACAACTTACGTGGTCCGATCGGACGGCTCTTCACATAAGCGTCGTCGAGCACCTTGGCTTTCTCGTTCATCTTACCCAATACCAAGGCTGTCTCCTCACGCTTTTGCAACAACAGCAAATAAACGCCCTGCGTAATCTCCTGATCCCGTTTCAGCTCCACATACTGGCGTTCCGCTACGGGATAAGAACCCATCTTGTCATAAATCATGGCAACCTTGCTCCTTATGTCTTTCAAGGAAGCCTGCAAGCCTTCTTGCGTATTGGTGATCGTCTTGATCACGCTCACACGAAGCTGGTCAGCCTGTTTCGATAATGTTCCAACCAACGGGTTATTGATACTTGAGTTCTTAATCACCCGGCTGCGTTCCAACAGGATCGTATTATAATCCGACAAGGGATTTCCCTCACCACCGGCATCGAGAGTCAGCAACATTGGTACCATCGCATAACGATTGGCCGTATCCTTCACGAAGGCAGCCATCAGGTCTACCACATTCGCCTGCCCCTCCAGCTCAATCATCTTCGTCTGTAAGTCCTTCATCTGCTCCACATAGAACTGCACGTCGTGCTCACCATCCATCAGCTGCACCTTCGTCTTGTAAGCCTCGATCTTATCCTCTATTGTGGCCAACTCACGCAACAAGTTCTCGATACGTCCATCAAGGAAAGCCAAAGTCTTAGTCGCCTCCGACTTCTGATAGCTCAACGCCTCCTCATTATAATAACGTATCAAAGTGTTTAACATATCTTTTCCTCTAGCCCGCTCATAGTCCGTACAGCCCAACTCTATGACGTTAGCCGTTTTTGAACTCTCCTCAATCAGGAACTCATCCGCCAGATCCTCGGCAACAAAGCTAGCTGGGCGGTAAGTGATTTCCATCTTTGCCTCTTTCAAATCCTCATGACCCGGAGCCAATGCCAAACGGAACTTTCCGACAGGCAATTCTATCGTAGCGTGCTATTCCGGCAAGTCGAAGGTCTTCTTATCCATCGTCATCGCTTCCGCCGTCACATGACAACGGCCACCCGACAACTTAACCACAAAATCCACATTCTGATCCAAAGTCGCGTTGGTCAACGAATCCGCTGTCATCTTGAACAGAGTCTCGTTACCATACAAACGATAACCAAAAGTCCATGGCTCACAATACTCCACATTAATACCTAAATCCAAAACCATCGACCGGATCAGCTTATTGGAAGTGAACATCGACAACTCATCCTCAATGTTGACAGCGCCTCCACCAACGCCACCCAAACCGAACGACTTCATCAGGCCAGCGGCTTCACCCAGTCCGAAGCTACCGCCACCCAAATCCTTATCTTCCTGGATCTTTACCCGGGCATTGATTTCATAAGTTCTTGGATAATAAACCAAATAGAGCACCGCCGGGATTATGGAAAAGAGGAACGCCCCCAAGAAGAGCTTCCAATGCAACAGGTATTTCACGATGACTGTCTTCAGTCCGATCGTTTCCGTATCTTTCATTTCTTCCATCTTGTTCTATTTTATTTGGTTGCGGTCACAATTGACATAGCTACCGTCGAGATCACCGATACGGCAGTCAACACGGTCGAGATAATTGTCACATTATAAGACTGGGCCTGGCTATATCGCGAGTTACGTTTCTTTGCCTTATTAGGCTCCACATAAACCACGTCGTTCTGACGCAGGTAATAGAAAGGCGACGTAAAGATATCAGGCTTTGTCAAATCCATACGGGCAAACTCTTTCTCTCCATTATTATCGCGGATAACCAACACGTTCGTGCGGTTGGCGTTAATCGTCAAGTCTCCCGCCTGACCAATCGCGTCAAGGATAGAGATCCTGTCATTCTTCACAGAGATCGCTCCCGGTTTAGAAACCTCACCGACCAAAGTTACCTTATAGTTCACGATCTGAACATTGACCAATGCGTCGCTCACATAGTGAGAGATCTTCTCTTGCAACATATTGCTCATTTCCATCTTCGTCAACCCTGCGACATGTACCTTGCCTAGCACCGGGAAATTGATGTTACCCTCCTTGTCTACCAAATAGGTCTGAAGCTGGGTTGACGAGACCGTACTCGTCTCTCCCTGTGCCGCATAAGCATACACCGGCGGATTAAAAGGAGTTACGACAGTCGGATCCCATGCGGTAACCGTAATGGTCAACAGATCGTCAGGAACAATCCGTGTCGTATAAGTTTGGTTCATCATCTCTACCTGCTCTGGAGTCAAGGAATCTATTCCTTGAAAATAGGTCACATCCTTAGGCACGCCGCACGAGCCCATCACGAGAACGAGCGACGCGGTCGCTACGAATAATTTTAATCTATTCATGATCTCTGTTATAATAAAACGCGAATATAAGACATTTACGGGAGACAATGAATGATATCTCCCATAAATAGGCACATTTATAACGACGCGATTTATCAAATATTGCTGCATGGAGGCAATATTTATTTGCGTATCTTTGCGGAAAATAAAGAGACATGACTTATGATTGACGTAGGTAAATTCAACACGCTCGAGATCGTTAAGATCCTGAGTTTCGGTGCTTATCTGGATGGAGGCAACGGCAAGGAGATCTTGTTGCCCACACGTTATGTTCCTAACGACGCTAAGGTCGGTTCCAAGGTAGATGCTTTCATCTATCATGACAACGAGGGCCGCCTCATCGCCACTACCCAACGCCCACACGCCATCGTGGGCGAGTTTAAGCTCATGCGGGTCCGGACAGTCAGCCAGGCGGGCGCTTTTGTCGAATGGGGTATCATGAAAGATCTCTTCGTTCCCTTCAAGGAACAGAAAAGCACAATGCAGGAAGGACGTTGGTATCTCATCTATGTCAAGCTTGACCATGTCAGCGGACGAGTCATGGGATCGGCCAAGATCGAGAAGTTCCTGGACAACGTACCACCTAAATATGAGCATAATGAGGAGGTTAACCTGATTGTGGCCGACGAGACAGATTTAGGTTATCGAGTCATCATCAACAATACCCATACCGGATTGCTCTATCGTAACGAAGTCTTCCAACCCTTGCGAAAAGGCGAAGAACTTAAAGGATACATCAAAGCGGTGCGCGACGACGAGAAGATCGATGTCAGCCTGGCCCCAAGCGGTTATCAACAAAAAGTGGGCGGCATTTCCGATCTTATCCTCTCTAAACTTGAGGAATCGCATGGCTTTATCCCCGTACACGATAAAAGCGATCCTGAGCTAATCCATGAATGGTTCCATTGCAGTAAAAAGGCCTTTAAACAAGCGGTCGGCGCGCTCTACAAACGACAAGCCATCCAGCTCGAGCCTAATGGGATCCGCCTCATCAACGAGGATTGAGCCTGATGCTTCAGACTGATTACCAAATAAGACAATTTATACAGAAGAGGCGCATCTCACTTTTATTAAGAGAGACGCGCCTCTTTCCATATCGCTTCTAATCTCATAAAGACCAAAGGTCTCCTTAATATAACAACCGGTCTATCTCACCCAGCAAAGCCTCCCGCTCCAAGGAAAAGGTCGAGTCGTTCGCCTGGACATAACGCAGCATCTCTCCTGCCCTCTGGAGCACTGGTACCCGATTGTCGGGATCCAGGTAACTGGCCTCCATAAGCGTCTTGGCAAGCAATTCCATCCGATAGAGCCCAGCGCCATCCTCGCGATTCAGACGATCAAGCAAATCCTCAAGTGAGGTCGTCATCAGAGCCTCCTGATCGACACCCAACGTGCGATAAACGGTCGTTACCAATTCAAGGTTCTTATCCGCTCCATCATTTCCCTCACGGTTGGTCACCATCTGGGCGATCATCTTACCCAGCTCCTCAATCTGGATCATGATCAAATCCCGTTTCAACATAAGTATCTACCTGTTTTAAGATTACTCAATCGTGACACGTTCGATGCGGATATCTTTCGTCGGACGGTCGTACTTGTCCTTCGGCTGGCCGGCAATATTATCCAAGACATCAAAGCCTTCGGTCAACTCACCGAAAATGGTATAAACCCCATCCAAGTGATGGCAACCTCCAACCGTCGTATAGGCTTTACGCTGCTCGTCCGTGAAGATCAGGTGACCGGGCGTAGCGAGAATCACGGAATCAATCTTCTCATTAATCTCCCGCATCCGTTTCAGGTACTCACGCCGATTGCTCATCTTAACCATCTGAAGCTCGGCCCGGACAGGCGCGTAAAACTCCTTTAAGGCCTTTTGCCGGGCGGCATAGTTCTGCGTACGTTCCAAGGTATCCAGCTCTCCTCCCCTGTAGACTTTACCTTGGACGATGAAGAACTGCGACATATCCGACTTCTTCTCCGGATTGATATCATCGTTCTGGCGTGGAGCGGCCAAAGCTCCTCGCTTGTGGAAATACTTGGAGTTTAACTCTGGCGGAATTTCCGCCGAAGGATCACCAAAACCGCAACGTGCGCCAGCCGGAGCGTTACGAGAGTCGGGCGCGCCTCCTTGAATCATAAATTCCTTGATAACACGGGTAAAGAGGGTTCCATCAAAATCGCCTCGTTTCGCCCGCTCGATAAAGGTCCGGGTATGGTTGGGCACGTCATTGTAAAGAATGGCTTTCATCGTGCCGACATTGGTCTGGATCGTCACATGGGTCGTATCGCCTCCCTGGGCAAACAACGCGAAACTGAGCGCCAGACCGGACAGGATACATTTGATCTTTCTCATACTGATATCTTAATATTTTAGGTTGATTGTCTACATTATATATAATATCAGGCCTGGTTGGCCAACCGGGCAGTCATGCAGGCGACCAAAGCCGCTGTCTCTGTCCGCAAACGACTATCGCCTAACGAGATCGGCTCAAATCCATTATCCAGGGCCATCTGGATCTCTTCCGGGCTGAAATCGCCTTCCGGACCAATCAGGATCAAGGCATTCTCGCCCGGTCCCAAAAGCGACTTGAGTGACCGCTTCTCACCATCCTCACAGTGGGCGATAAACTTACGCCCCTCGAAAGGTTGCCGCACGAATGTCTTGAAAGGTGTCATCTCACCCAGCTGAGGCAATCGCGCCTTTTGGGATTGCTTCATGGCACTCACCAATATCTTCTCGATTCGGGCAGTCTTGATCTCCCGACGCTCAGAGAACTGGCAACAAAGGAAGGTAATGGCATCGATACCGATCTCCGTCGCTTTCTCAGCGAACCATTCCATCCGGTCCATATTCTTGGTTGGTGCCACGGCGATATGCAAGTAGGCCGGCCATAAGGGAGCCGGCGACCAGCTTTTCAAAATCTCCACCTCACAATGCTTGGGATGGGCACGACGGATCACCGCCTGATGAAACTCTCCTTTTCCATCGGCTACCAGGATCTCGTCGCCCTCCGACAAACGAAGTACACGAACGCAATGGCCCGCCTCCTCTTCCGGCAACTCTGGATTGATCCGGATATCCGGCGCATAAAATATCTGCATATTATCTTATTCTATATTCGTTATTAATCCCTAATCTTATCCAATGATCATACCAATGATCGTAGCGGACAGAAGCGAGACAAGCGCTCCTCCGATCAAGGAGCGTATACCCATCCGCGAGATCACCTCCCGCTTCTCGGGCGCCAGGACTCCCAAGCCACCGAGAATAATTCCGATCGAGCCGATATTGGCGAACCCACAAAGGATATAGGTCGACATCAGACCGACTTCTCATAGGTAAACAAACCGGCCTCACGCCACTCTTGCATCTGGAAATAGCCAACAAACTCATTGAGGATCGTCTTTTGTCCAAACAGGGAACCCACCAGAAACATATCATCTGACGGGACACCCAATAACCACATGAACGGTGCCGTCACCGCTCCCACCAGAAATTGGAACGTCAGGCCTTCCGACTTGCCATTCGTCATCTCCACAATCCAGTCGTTTATTCCCAGCCAGGAACCGACCAGATCCTTCAGGAAATAATTTGCCATCGCCACCAGCGAGACAAAAACCAGAAGCATGGCAGCGATATTGGTCATCAACTTAACACCTGTGCCCGTACCGTTAGCGATCGCTTCCAGGAAATTACTCACACGTCCCTCTCTCTCCGGGCCCATTGGGCGATCAATAACCGGCTCTGTCTGCGGACAAAGCATCTTGGCGATCACGATAGCGCCGGGAACAGCCATGATAGAGGCCGACAGCAGATGCTTGGCGAAAACAACCCGTGAGGCGGGATCGTCGGCGGCCAACATGCCAATATAGGTTCCCATGACACTGCCCGATATCGTCCCCATGCCAGCGACCATTACCAGGAATATCTCCGAGCGATTCATGGTGGGCAAATAGTTCTTGATCAGGACTGGTGCCTCGGTCATGCCCATAAAGACATTGCCGGTCGTAACCAATCCCTCCGCGCCCGAGATCTTGACAAACTTACGCAAGAGCCAGGCGAACGCTCCAACAACCCGCTGGATAACGCCCCAATAATACAACAAAGAGATTAAGGCCGAGAAGAAAATGACAATCGGCAACGAATGAATCAGGAAGCTGAAACCGTTCGCTTTCGAGGCATAAGGCCCCAGCAGGAAAGTCAATCCCGCCGAAGTAAAATCCATGAGCTTGACAAACACACGGCCACATCCCTCCAAAAGGGCACTGAAAGCCGGCACATACATGATCGCCACGGCAAACAGCAACTGCAACAGCAAACCAATCCCCACCAACTTGAAATCCACCCGACGGCGGTTCTCACTCAACAGGTAAGAGAGGAGCAACAAGAAAAGGATCCCAATCACTCCCCGTACAAGAGAAACGAAACTGAGGCTGATTCCATCCATAGGTTATTTCTCTTGTTGTTTTCGTCGCGACAGCTCCTCCTTATAGATCTTCGCGAACTCATAGTTCTCTTGCTGGATCGCCTGTTCCAAACGAGCCTCCAGGTCCGCCACGTCTCTCGACTGGAGCCATTTTTGCAAAAGCGCCTCATCCTTAATATCCTCCGGCTCCATACTCTCCAACGAGTCGTCCGGATTCATCTCCTCCTCGAAGAGTTGTTCATCCTCAATCACGACGCTGCATTCCTCCAAAATCTCATCCGAGATGTAGATATCGCAGGGGACACGTAAGGCGATCGCGATAGCGTCTGAGGTCCTCGAATCAATCTTGACCGTCTGCTCGCCATTGAAGAAGGTCAGCTCCGAATAAAACACGCCATCCTCGAACTTATAGATGAAAACTTCCAGCAATTCGATGTTGAACGCGTGAGAGAAAGAGATAAACAAATCGTGCGTAAGCGGACGGGGTGGCATCAGGTGCTCCAAGGCGATCGCGATGGATTGTGCCTCAGCGGTTCCCACAATAATCGGAACTCTTCTTGGCCCGTTCTCCTCCGCCAATATCAAGGCATAAGCTCCTGATTGGATCTGGCTGCTGGTTAAGCCCTGGACCCGCAATTTTATTCTATTACTCACAAGATATCAATTTATATAAATGTTGACAGATACTCGTTGGGCCAAACAACCTTTTAGCCCGTCACAAACTTACTAAAAAACGATGAACTATCATAAGGGCACGCCGAAAAACATACGGTCGTCGCCGGCATGCCTTCATGGTCTTTATCGATTCCCTATACTTATTTCGCCGGTCTCTGGAAATCAGAGGACTCCGTCCATTGGGGCATCTCGTCATCGTTCGCTACGGCCAGACCGATCGCGAACATCAGGTTCAAGTCCTCCATAGCGCCGTCGAAATCCCACCAAGACTCATCATACTCATCATTCGGCTGGTGATAGCGGTAGACTTTCGGTTTCGCCTCATGACGGGCCTTGTCCACATAGTCGCGGCCCCCACCGATCAGGATGGCCGGTACAC
>USAD01000060.1 GCA_900552415.1 uncultured Parabacteroides sp. | reverse complement strand
GACGTGGACGCCTTTCTCGAGCGTCTCCAGTCCTTCTTTGCCGACACGCCCTATGAACTGGCCCGCGACCTGGAGCTGCATTACCAGAATGTGCTGTTCATCGTTTTCCGCCTGGTTGGTTTGTATACGCAAGTGGAATACCATACGAACCGGGGGCGGATCGACCTGGTCTTGAAGACGGATCGCTACATTTATATTATGGAGTTCAAGTTGAACGGCACGGCGGAGGAGGCCATGCGACAGATCGAGGAAAAGGGTTACGCCGAACCGTTCGCCCACGACGGGCGGGAGGTGATCAAGGTCGGGATCAATTTCTCATCGGCGGTCCGGAACATTGAGCGTTGGGTAGTCAACAGCTAAATTTGCTCGATTATTTCTGCACAATTATTCACGGATAGCCTCCTTAATACAATAAATACTATAACTTTAGACGCCATAAATATCGAGAGACCATATCGAGTCCTTGAGAGTATTCAATGGAATTAATGATTCGTACACGTCTTTATTATTCTAATATTATGAAAAGAGTTTGTTTGTATATACTATTATTAGCCTGCTTCGCTTGCCAAACGAACGAAAAAAGCATCGAGCAACATCAACGACAAAGAGACGAGGTTATTGATGTCAAGTCGAAAGTTCAAGCCATATCGACAGAAGAGATCCTTTTAGGGAACATCGGCGTTCCCTATATCATGGATAATTACCTCCTGATAGAGGGCGAATGCGCGGTAAATGAAAAATGTGTCCATATTTATGACAAGAATAATTATCGCTACATCAAAAGCGTGATCAATATGGGGCCAGGTCCGGAAGAGATCACGCGTATGGGGCACATCAGTATCGACGAGAAAAACAGATGTTTTTACCTGTCTGATTTCGGTAAGCTGAAAATTTTCGCCTACGATTTGGACAGCCTCCTGACCAATGACAACTATGTCGGCGTCGAAAAGATCCCGTTGGACCTGAACTCCTTCCCGGCAGATTATGAATATATAAATGATACGCTTTGTATCGGGCGGGTCATCACCCCACAAGGTACCAACAATTACGTGCCTCGTGTCGCTCGTTGGAACATGAAAAACGGTCAGGTCGTACCGATCTCGCCCATGCGCGATGATCTGGAAAAGATCCGGATTACATGCGCCGCATCAGGAAAATATGGTCTTTACGTAGAAATGTATAACCGGGTGGATCTATTGTCGATCGGCGATTTTGACGGGAACCTGAAGGCAGTCGTCTATGGCCCGGAGTGGAACTCAAAATCTCATAAGTCCTATTTCTCAAAAGCGGTCTTCTGCAACGACAACAAGCTAATCGTCTCCTATTCGGGTGAGGATTATAATACCTCCACGACGAAAAAGCTGATGGTCTTCGATCTGGAAGGGAATTATTTGAAGACACTCGATGTCGGATATGATATCCTGTCCATGTGCTACGACGACGAGCAAAACCGGTTAATCATGAATTTTAATGACGACATACAGATCGGATACCTGGATTTGGATGACCTGATCTGATACTTGAACCCTCAAATTATCAGGCTTTATGGATTGGAAGTATTTATTATTGTTTCCTCCCTTATTCTTCGGATGCCAAACGGAAAAGGAGGCACAGGATCCCTTAGAGGTAAGGATCGATTATCAAAACGCGAAGGTTAAGCCTTTCGAGGATCTTTTACGCGAGAGACCCATCCAAGAGGAGTATGTCTTGCTGAGATCGAAAAGCTCCGAAACAGATTTTTCCAAACCCAAGAAGATCTTGGTCCAGAATGAAAAGATCTTTATCTTGGATAGCGCCCGGCCCACGAAGCTGGTCGTCTTCTCAAGAGAAGGCGAAGGGCTCACCCAGGTAGGCACACGAGGGGAAGGCCCGCAAGAATATTTAAGCATCGCGGATTTTGACGTCGCCGAAGACGGGAAAATCTATTTTATGGATGGGCAATCGGACAAGCTTTTTTGCTTTAATGAGGATTTCTCGTTTGCTTACACGAAGGATCTCCCGTTCGAGGCGGATATCCTTAAAGCCGTGAGCGACGGTTTTCTTTTCGGCCTGTCGTCGTGGAACACGGGGGAATGTGAGGGTGCCAAGATTATCCGGACAGATGGAGAGCTGAATGTCCAAGAGAGGTTCCTGGAGTATGACGAATACACGGATCCCGCCTTTTGGATATCGGGTTATACATTTATCCGCACGAGAGATGGCATCGTCTATAACCAGACAATCGATAACCACATTTATCAGTTCGATCCCGACGGAAATTATAAAGGCTCGGTCAATATGGATTTCGGCTCCAGAAATGTCCCCAATGAGGCCAAGAAAGAGATCGAGTCGAAGCTGCGGGATTATGAGGAATATGACCTGTTGAAGAACTATGTAGCCGTGACGGACAATTATATCATCGGCACGTTGTGGAAATCCCGCAAAACGGTACCTTTTGTCTACGACCGACGGACGAATACCTCCTATTTATGCGCGGAGCAGGAGGAATACGCCTCTCCCGCCCTGATCGGCTATTCCGATACTCTCTCGATCGCCTATTATGAGCCGACGATGGACATCAGCATGTTGCCCGATTCGGTCCAAAACTTTTTAGAAAAGGAGGATTTCGTCTTGTGCATTAGAAATATCTATTAACCGTATACTAGTCGATAAACAATTCCTTATAATAACGATTCCAGTCCGATGCGAGTCGGACTGGAGTTTTCTCTAGGAAGTACCGCAGTTTTCTCTAAGAAGTACTGGAGTACTTTCCGAAGAAAACCATGATAGTTTCCTAATATCTTCCGAAAAAATACCACAAAGGAATAATATTTAAGGAGAGAAAGAAATCCAGACTTTAGGGCACAAAAAACGGGATTCCTCCGATAAAGAATCCCGCCCAAAAGATCTTATCAATCATAGCTACAGCTTCGGTTAATAATCTCATTTTGTCTATTTGCCCCTTAGGGCATCCTCCATTGTTAAGGTTTTGTCATACGCGAACATAAGGATTTATTTTTAATCAGACAAAATTTTATTGAATTATTTTTTATAAATCGATATTTTTCCACCTATTCATTCGTTTTATCACTCATAAACGCCATAATTTACTGAAAATCCTACCTCCGTTTCATCAGGCAAACGATCCACGAAAAATGCGAAAACTCCGCCATACATATCCTCTGAAAAATGGCCTTGAGAAAAATTAAAATAACTTTTGACCTTTATTCCTGAAGGCCCATCTTCTACCGCATAACCCGAGGCCTTATCCAACTCCGATATCGGATACCAACACCAGGTCAAGATAAGTGAATAACGGGTATAATCCACCGATGAATAATCCGGATAACGTTTCAGGAAATCCTCTCCCAACAATTCTAACGCCTGCCCCTTGGAATTGATCAGATAACTTCTCGTCTCTAAGTCTGTACCAAAAAGTTCCTCCCACTCCTCCAAAGGCATCCAAATACTCTCCAACTCCCCACGATTCGGGATCAATCCCTCGACAGGCACGACATGTGTCGTTTCGCATCCCGTTAGCCCCAAAACCAGGCAAGTCATCCATAACCAACAAAATACCACTCTCTTCATAATAGCTCAAAGACGTTTGTTAATTTCTCACGTAATCCTGCAACTGGAAGCGGAAATTGATCGCTGAAGCCTCCGAGTCCGGATCAATCGCTTTCAGCTCCTCTTCCGTGAATGAATAGAATGTACGTGTCTCACGGCAAATCTCCCGATCATCCAGATAACCGATCACCTCGATCCGCATGGAATCACGTCCCGTATTGTTCAAGCAAAATGTGGATCCCGTATAAACCAGTCCGCCACAATTCTCCGATGAGCGGAACAGATCGCTTGTCGCACGATTATCCTCATTGTCGAGTACATAGAGCGAACGCCCTGTCGGATCCTTTTCAGTATAAATCAAGTCCAGACCGTCGCTGGCTGGTCCTGTCAGTACGACCGAAGAAGTCGCGAACTTATCGACATCACCACTCCGACGAATCTCCATCTTATATACACCACGCGTCGCGTCCACGATCTGATCCTGTCCGCAGGAAACCAAGCACAAGGCCAATGCCATCAATCCACCACAAAACAATTTACTCACCATAATCTCTGTTGTTTTAATTTCTTGTTTTGGGATAAGAACGGCAAGTGATGGGCGATATTATCCCTTCCGGACAAAGCGACGGGCTTCGTGTGACCAAACAGGGCGGTTTGTTATCGGAAAGGCTTATTTTCCCATTCCCAGTGTTTTGCCCATGCCATCCAAAGATATTACCTTCGCGGCCATTAAAAAAACAAACCGCAAACAAGATCAAAAAGATGAGAAAATTCCTTTTCCTGGCGATTATCGTGATCGCGGCGCTTGGGGTAAAAGCGCAAAACGTGCAGTTACATTACGATTTCGGAAGCGCTCTCTACGACAAGGAGCTGGATGGCCGTCCGGTCGTAACGACTACCGTCGAAATGTTCAAGCCCGACAAATGGGGTAGCACCTATTTCTTTGTCGATATGGATTACACCAGCGACGGCGTCGCGGCAGGTTATTGGGAGATCGCCCGTGAGCTGCGTTTCTGGCAACCGCCCTTCTCCATCCATGTCGAATACAACGGTGGAGCCTCCAACAAGTATTCCTATAATAATGCCTACCTGGGTGGTTTAACTTATACCTGGAACAGTCCGGACTTCACCAAGGGTTTCTCGTTAACCGCCATGTATAAGTATATCCAAAAGCATAAAAGCCCCAACAACTTCCAATTAACGGGCACCTGGTTCCTCCATTTCGGAAAGGATGGCTTATGCACTTTCAGTGGTTTTGCCGATTGGTGGCGCGAGCAGACCTTCTATGAGGATGGCAGCCACCATAACTTCATCTTCCTGTCGGAACCTCAGTTCTGGTTAAACCTGAACAAGTTCAAGAAAATCGACGACCGGTTTAAGCTCAGCGTCGGAACGGAGGTGGAGCTGAGCCAGAACTTCGGCGCACGTAACGGATTCTACGCGATCCCGACCCTCGCCATCAAATGGTCGTTCGACTAAATAAACATATAATAGCCTATTGGCCACCTATATCTCGGTTTTTTATTCTAAATTCGCGCTTTTAGATAAGATAAATTTGGCAAACATTAAAATTATGGCACAAGAAGACGTATTCAAGAAACTGGTTTCACACTGTAAAGAGTATGGTTTCGTATTCCCCTCTTCCGAGATTTACGATGGCTTGGGCGCCGTCTACGACTACGGACAATATGGCGTTGAGTTGAAGAATAACATCAAGAAATATTGGTGGGACAGCATGACGTTGCTGCACGAGAACGTTGTCGGTATCGACTCCGCGATCTTCATGCATCCGACGATCTGGAAAGCTTCTGGCCATGTGGACGCGTTCAACGACCCTTTGATCGATAACAAGGATTCTAAGAAAAGATACCGTGCCGACGTGCTGATCGAGGATCACCTGGCTAAGATCGAGGAGAAAATCAATAAGGAGGTAGCCAAAGCGGCCAAGAAGTTTGGCGACGCTTTCGATGAGGCAAAATTCCGTGAGACAAACCCGCGTGTTCTCGAGCACCAGGCTAAATGGAACGAGATCCACGCCCGTTATTCCAAAGATATGAACGACTCCAATTTCGAGGATTTGCGTCAGCTGATCCTGGATTGCGAGATCGTCTGCCCGATCTCAGGCACACGCAACTGGACAGATGTTCGCCAGTTCAACCTGATGTTCTCTACCGAGATGGGTTCTACCGCCGATGGCGCCATGAAGGTCTATCTCCGTCCGGAGACAGCGCAGGGTATCTTCGTTAACTTCCTGAATGTCCAGAAGACTGGCCGTATGAAAGTACCGTTCGGTATCGCCCAGATCGGTAAGGCGTTCCGTAACGAGATCGTTGCCCGTCAGTTCATCTTCCGTATGCGCGAGTTCGAGCAGATGGAGATGCAGTTCTTTGTTCGTCCGGGCGAGGAGATGCAATGGTTCAAGAAATGGAAAGAGACTCGCCTGAAATGGCACAAGGCAATGGGCCTGGGCGATGATAAATACCGCTATCACGACCACGAGAAGCTGGCGCACTATGCCAACGCGGCAACTGACATCGAGTTTGAGATGCCGTTCGGCTTCAAGGAGGTAGAGGGCATCCACAGCCGTACGGATTTCGACCTGAGCCAGCATGAGAAGTTCTCTGGCAAGAAGATCCAATATTTCGATCCGGAGCTGAACAAGAGCTATACGCCGTACGTGATCGAGACCTCAATCGGTGTCGACCGTGTCTTCCTGAGCATCATGGCCGGTTCCTATTGCGAGGAGACCCTGGAGAATGGCGAGAGCCGTGTCGTGCTGAAATTGCCGGCTGCCTTGGCTCCGATCAAATTGGCGGTATTGCCTTTGGTAAAGAAAGACGGCCTGCCCGAGAAGGCAGAGGAGATCATGCGTATGCTCCGTTTCGACTTCCGTTGCCAATACGACGAGAAAGACTCTATCGGCAAGCGTTATCGCCGGCAAGACGCGATCGGTACGCCTTATTGTATCACGGTCGATCACGACACGTTGAAAGACAATTGCGTCACGATCCGTTTCCGTGATACGATGGAGCAGGAGCGCGTCAGCATCGACCAACTCCACAGCATCATTTCCGAGAAGGTGAGCATGAAGAATTTATTAATGAAAATAATTGAGGATTAATTAAGATGATAAGAAAATTCGGGTATATCGCGTTCCTTTTCCTATGCGCGTTATCGTTTAGTTTGGTTTCTTGTGGTAGTGATGATGATGATGACAACACGGAAGTGGTCTATGATGAGGCCTGGAAAGCGGAAAATGAGCAGGCATTCGAGGAGAAAAAGAGTGATCCCGAATTTACGGAAGTCAAATCGACCGGTAATGAGGGAAGTATCCTGATGAAACAACTCCAGGCGGGTGATGGCGAACGGGTCTATTACACCAGCCGGGTAAAGGTTTATTACAAGTGCAGCACGATCGACGGTGTCGTACAGGACGAGCGCTCACGGCCATACGATGATCCTTTCCGGGTCGCCGTTTCCTCGGGTGTCGCCGACTACGACAGCTCATCAAATCCCGATGGCTATTCCACGGTAATCATAGGCTGGACCATCGCCTTGCAGCAAATGCGGGTAGGCGACAAATGGGAAGTTTGGATCCCTTGGCAATTGGCTTACGGTTACGAGCAAAAAGGCGATATCCAGCCCTGCTCGGCCCTGATCTTCGAGATCGAGGTTGTCGATGTCCTGCAGAAAGGAGAAACCGAATAACCGGATATCTGAATAACGAAGAAGAGGCTGTCACCTCAGGGGGCAGCCTCTTCTTCGTTATATATGGTCCACGACGCGTGTCAAAATCAGTTCTTCTTTAAGGTATAATCTTTCACGCCTAACGACTCGTAAGCGTTCAGAAGCGCCTTGTCATTATCAGAGATAACCAACAGCAGGTCGTTCTCTTTCAGCTCCGTATTGCCCTTCGGAATGAAATAACGCCCGTCGCGTTTCACCATCACAACCAGCGTATGGTCCGGCATCGCCAACTGCATCAACTTGTTGCCGTGTGACAAGACCGCAGGGGTAAGCTCGATTTCACTCATGGCGCTTTTAATGTTTTCGGGCAATTCGATGCCAAACTCGTCTTTCCGCTCCGGTTCATCTATCAGCCCCAACCATTTGGCCGCCTGCGTCACGGTAGTTCCTTGTATCAACAGGGAGAGGATCGTGATGAAGAAGACAATATTGAAAAACATGCCGCCATGATCGACACCGGCAATCCAAGGATACGTAGCGAAGATAATCGGTACCGCCCCGCGCAACCCGACCCACGAAATGTAGAGTTTTCCTTTGGTCGAGAAACTTTTAAAAGGAATCAGGCAGAGGAAAATCGTCGCCGGACGCGCCACCAGAATCATGAAAACGCCAACCAGCAACCCCACCGGAGCCACCGGCAACAGCTCGTGCGGATTGACCAGCAACCCCAAAGCCAAGAACATCACGATTTGCCACAGCCAAGCGAAACCGTCGAAAAACGTACCGATGCTCTTTTTATGCACAATCTTGGCATTCCCCACCACCAATCCGGCGATGTAAACGGCCAGATAACCATTTCCTTTGCACAGCGTCGTCGCCGAGAAGGTAAAGAAAGCCGTCGTCAGCAATAAAATCGGATAGAGCGATTCGTTGTTTATATTCAAGTGATTAATCAGGATAACAGCCAGCCGGCCCAGCAGGAAACCGGCAAGCGCGCCGACCGACAACTGTACCAACAACTGAATCACGGCATCCTGCAAATTCATGCCACCCACCTGGATATACGCGATCAACAACAGCGTCAGCATATAGGCCATCGGGTCATTACTACCGCTCTCCAGCTCCAACGTCGGGCGCAAGCGCTCTTTCAAATAGACCCCCTTGCTGCGCAGGATGGAGAAGACCGACGCGGAGTCGGTCGACGACATGACCGCCGCCAGCAACATCGACTCGGCGACCGAAAGCGTTTCATAGCCGGTCGACCACAGGAACACGTAATAGATGAATCCACCGGTAATGAGCGTCGTCAGCAACACGCCGACCGTTGCCAGCACCAATCCTTCTGTTGCGATGGGCTTGATTTCAGACACCTTCGTGTCCATACCGCCCGAAAACAAGATAATACTCAATGCCAGCATACCGATAAACTGCGCCGCGCCAGGATTATTGAACTGGATACCCAGCCCGTCACTGCCAAACAGCATACCGACCCCAAGAAAAAGCAACAAAGCCGGTAAACCGAAACGGAAACCGGCTTTACCTGCCACAATACTGAAAAAAAAGATAATGGAAGCGACCAGCAAGACCAATTCTGGGCTTTCAATCAAATGCAAATTATGAAACATACGCGATTAAGGATTTACTTTATGAATTTGGAACTACAAAATAAAAGAAAAATAACGATATTCACGACCACATAACATTTAAAAGAGCCTAAGATAGACCCTGTTTCCAATATATCCCGTATATTTGTAGTAATAAAAATTAACGCTATGACAAAAATAAATCTGTTTCTGTTTCTATTCGTTTTCCTGATTGGAACCTCTTGCGATGACAAATCCCAGCATTTCATTACCGACGACGCTTACCGCGCCGAGGTTGAGAAAGAATTCCAGGCGAAACAGGCTGCCTTGCCAAACGGCAACCTTTTCGATGTGTTCAACCAGTCGATGACGTCTCAAGAAAAGGAGGCCATGACATTCCTTTACGCCTACATGCCCATCGGAGACATTACGGATTACAGCGGTGATTTCTACCTGCGTAATGTCCGCGCCGCTTTTGAGGCACGCGAGGCGATGCCTTGGGGCGACAGCATCCCCGAGATGATCTTCCGCCACTTCGTGCTCCCGATCCGGGTCAACAACGAGAATCTTGACGAGAGCCGTATGGTTTTCTATCAAGAGTTGAAAGACCGGGTGAAAGGGCTCTCGCTTTATGACGCCGTGCTCGAGGTCAACCATTGGTGCCACGAGAAGGTGATCTACACCCCGTCGGACGCTCGTACCAGCTCGCCACTCGCCTCGGTCAAGACCGCTTATGGCCGTTGTGGTGAAGAGTCGACCTTTACCGTCGCCGCTCTCCGCTCGGTAGGCATCCCGGCCCGACAGGTCTACACGCCGCGCTGGGCGCATACGGACGATAACCACGCCTGGGTCGAGGCCTGGGTCAACGGCAAATGGTATTTCCTCGGTGCCTGCGAGCCGGAACCTGTCCTGAATCTCGGCTGGTTCAACGGCCCGGCTTATCGTGGTATGCTGATGCACACGAAGGTTTTCGGAAAATATAACGGTCCGGAAGAGGTCATGGAATACACCGACGGCAATACGGAGATCAACGTGATCGACAACTACGCGCCATCGGCAAAGGCTAACATCACCGTCACCGACGAGGCGGGCCAACCTGTCGAGGGCGCTTTCGTTGAGTTCAAGATCTACAACTACGCCGAGTTCAACAGCGTGGCTCGCAAATATACCGACGCGGCGGGCAAATGCTCTCTTTCAGCCGGTAAGGGTGATATGCTGGTCTGGGCAAGCAAGGATGGCCGTTTCGGCTACAGCAAGGTCTCGTTCGGTAAGGACAATGAGGTGACGATCGCCCTCAACAAGAAACCGGGCGACACGGAAACCGTCGCGCTCGATATCGTTCCGCCGGTTGATGGCACGATCCCAGCGGAGGTGACACCTGAACAGAAAGAGGCCAACGCGCAACGCCTCCTGAAAGAGGATGAGATCCGCAACGCTTATGTCGCTACCTTCTACACCACCGAAAAGGCTCAGGCTTTAGCGAAGGAATTGGGTACCGATCCCAAGCTGACGGAGCGATATTTGATCGGTAGCCGTGGCAACTGGCAGGAGATCGAGAGCTTCCTTCGTGAGAATAAGGGGAATCCAGCGGCAATGGCTCTCCTGGGCGCCATTTCGGCCAAGGACCTGCGCGACACGCCCGCCTCTGTCCTCAACGATCACCTGAAGAACAGTCCTGTCATCGACACGAAAGGCAATAAGGATCTGGAAGAGATCCAGACCTACTTCGTGATGAACCCGCGTGTCCGTAACGAGTTCCTCACGCCGTACAAACAATTCTTCAAGGAGAACTTCGACGCGGCCATCGCCCAAAAAGCGGTTGCCGATCCGCTTGTTCTCGTGGAATGGGTTAAGAACAACATCACCATCAACAATGCCCTCAACGCGCAACGGATCCCCATCATGCCGATGGGCGTCTGGAAGGCACGTGTGGCTGATAATGGCTCTCGCGACATCTTCTTCGTCGCTGTTGCCCGTAGCCTGGGTATTCCCGCCCGTGTTGAGCCGGTGGCCGGCAAGATCCAGTATTTCGACCTGAAGAACGAGCAATGGATGGACGTCGACTTCGAGGCGGCACAAACCGTCACCACAAAGCAGGGTAAGGTCGTTGCCTCTTACAAGCCGATCAAGGCGCTCGAGGACCCGAAATATTACAGCCATTTCACCATTGCCAAGATCCTGCCCGAAGGTACGTTGCAGACCCTGAACTTCGAAAGCGGCTCGCACGTCGACATGGGCTTGGGCAGCACTTGGTCCGGTATGCTGAAACGGCCGCTCGATATCGATGAGGGCCATTATATGCTTGTCACCGGAACCCGTATGGCGAAAGGCAGTGTCCTGGCGGAGATCACCTTCTTCAACGTCGAGGCAGGCAAGACCACCCCGATAAAGCTCGAGATGCGCGAGAGCAAGGACGAGATCCAGGTTATCGGCAACTTCAACTCGGAGAATAAGTTCAAACGGGCCGACAAGGACGAGGAGACCAGCCTGCTCGCGACCACCGGACGCGGTTATTATATCGTCGCTATCCTCGGCGCGCGCCAGGAGCCGACCAACCACGCAATGCGCGACATCGCCGCCGTGAAGGATCAGCTCGAGGCCTGGGGCCGTGGCATTGTCCTTCTCTTCCCCGACGAGAAAGGGTTCAAGAGCTTTGATCCGAAGGAGTTCGGCGAACTGCCCAATACCATCACTTATGGTATCGACATCGACGGCAAGAACCAGAAGGAGATGGTCAGCGCCATGAAACTGACCAACGCCCACAACCTGCCGATCTTCATCATCGCCGATACCTTCAACCGCGTCGTCTTCGTCTCGCAAGGCTATACCATCGGCCTCGGCGAGCAGCTGATGCAGGTGATCCACAAGCTCTGATCGCATAAGCGTCAAGAAATAGACCTAACGAGGGGCCGGCGGCCAACGGGCGCATCGGCCCCTCTTCTTTTCCCCCGCCAAATCATCTATCTGAATGGCGCGAATGGATGAACGAAGTATCATTCTTCTATCAAAACAATACAAATAGATGAATAGGCATAAATTCATCTTTTTGATTATCGCGATTAGATGAATTAAAATTCG
>USAD01000059.1 GCA_900552415.1 uncultured Parabacteroides sp. | reverse complement strand
CAACAGAATCTACTGGAAATTATATTTGGCAAATAAACCAATATAATAGTAATAATGTAAATGATAAAGTTACTAATGCAAGAAATTTATATTGTATAAAAGCAAATTATGGCGATTCGTGGAATGCAAATAAAGATACAATAGTTGCATATAATTTATCATATGATTTGCTGTTTTATGCTTTAAATTGAAATATGGCTATTGGGGCTTTTCGTTTTGTCGCTTGTAAGGAAAGGAGCGTTTATAATATAAAAAGGAACCGCGGGCGTGATGGAATCTTCCATTATCACGTCCGCGGTTCCTTTTAAGATCGTATGAATCGTATTCTTTACTTAACCTGTTTGAAGGCCTTGCCCAACATATCAATGATATCGATGGCGATAAGACTCTCTTCGGATTGGTAGATGGCGGCCAGATCGCCTGCCGTGCCGTGGATGAAAACACCCATGACCGCGGCCGTTTCCGGCTCGTAACCTTGAGCAAGCAGGCCAAGGATAATACCGGTCAGGACATCGCCACTGCCGGCAGTCGCCATACCTGGGTTGCCGCAGCTGTTAAAGTAGATGTTGCCGGCCGTGGTGCAAATGGCGGTATAGGCGCCTTTCAGGACGACAATCAGGTGATTCTCGACAGCGAAGGCTTTCGCTTTCATCAGGCGCTCGTAACCCGAGGCGCTTTCGCCGGCGATACGGTCGAACTCTTTTGGGTGCGGTGTCAGGATGCTTCGCTCAGGGATTCGGCTGATTAACGACTTGTTGGTTGCCAACAGGTTGATCGCATCGGCATCGATTACCATCGGTTTACTGTTCGTCTGTAGGATCCGCTCGATGGCCGCTCCCGATTCCATATGCTGTCCCATTCCCGGCCCAACACCGATGGCATTGTAGGGGTTGAGCTCCGGAACGGAGGAGAAGAAATCGACGTTCGTATCGAAGCTGAGCATCGCCTCCGGGAAATTGGTTTGGAAAACGCCTTCGCCTCGTTGGGGAATATGGACGGTCAGCAGGCCGGCACCGCTTCGGAGGCAAGCTTTTGCCGCCAGGATCGCCGCTCCCATTTTACCCTTGCTGCCGGCGATCAGTAAAGCATGCCCGAATGTTCCTTTATGGGCGAACCGGTCTCGTGGCTGGATGACATACGAGATATCCTCTTCCGTTACCATTGTATATGGTGTTTCGGTTTTTTCGATCACGTCGGGATGCAATCCGATCTCAAGCGTTTTCCACTCGCCGACATAGGGCGCGTTCTCCGCCAGGAAGAAGGCCAGCTTCGGAAACTCGAAGGTAAGGGTGAGGTTCGCCTTGACGATCGCCTCCCGGTCGTTGCCCCGGTTGTCCTCTCCGAAAAGACCGGAAGGTATGTCGATAGAGACGACATGAGCGTCCGATTTATTGATATAGTCGACAACGGCGGCGAATCCACCTGTCAGCGGACGGTTCAGCCCCGAGCCGAAAAGTCCGTCGATCACGATGTCGTGCTCCGTCAGTACGGGTGGCGTGAAATCCTCGATCACCTCCGTGAATTCAACCCGGTCCATAAGAAGCAGGCGGCGTTTGTTGGCCTCGCAGTCGGGCGAGAGATGTTCCGTAGGGTTGAACAGGTAAGTTTCTACCCGATAGGATTCCTCCGTCAGCAGTCGGGCGATGGCCAAAGCGTCAGCGCCATTGTTGCCCTGTCCGGCGAAGATGATGATGCGGGTTTGCTTAGAATAGCGTCGGCAAAACTCGTGCATGAATTGCGTGGCGGCCCGTTCGACCAGGTCGATCGAGCTGATCGGCTCGTGCTGGATGGTGTATTGGTCCAGCGTCTTGACTTTATCTGTCGTGAATATTTTCAGCATAATGTTCAATCAAAAAAGTTTGTGTTTATGGGGGCAAATGTACACGCAAAATTCCATTTTATGAAAAAAAAGCGGTGTTTCCGGTCGTTGCCGTCGCCCCGAAAGTTTTTGGGGCGGTGTTTCCGGTCGTTGCCGTCGCTCCAAAAGTTTTTGGGGCGGTGTTTCTGGTCGTTGCCGTCGCTCCAAAAGTTTTTGGGGCGGTGTTTCCGGTCCGTGGCCTCCGCCGCCTTGCCCTTTGCCAAAAAAATCGTATTTTCGCGACGAGTTATTCTTAAGGATTCATT
Organism: uncultured Parabacteroides sp.; assembly: GCA_900552415.1. GTDB lineage: Bacteria > Bacteroidota > Bacteroidia > Bacteroidales > Tannerellaceae > Parabacteroides > Parabacteroides intestinipullorum. The sequence continues at coordinate 9,903 of USAD01000059.1, read as the reverse complement.
AAAGAGAGATTTATGGAAACCATCCAGGTAAAGGACAAATGTTTCGAGTTGTATATCCCTGACGGGGAGATCCAGCGGCGTGTGGCCGAGGTGGCGGCGCGGATCAAGGCCGACATGGCTGGCGAGCGTCCCTTGCTGGTCGGCATCCTGACGGGCGCCTATATGTTCGCGGCCGACTTGAGCCGGGCGTTGGACGGCGAGTATGAGATGACTTTCGCCCGTTATTCCTCCTACGCCGGGATGAGCTCGACGGGGCAGTTGGTCGAGGTGATGCCGATCCAGGTTGATATCAAGGACCGGATCGTGATCCTGGTGGAAGACGTGATCGACTCGGGATTAACGATGAGTCTGGTGCGGGCCCGCTGTCTTGAGTTGGGCGCTCGTGAGGTCCGCCTGGCGACGATGCTGTTCAAACCGGCGGCATTGCGGGCCGATCTGACACCCGATTATGTCTGTTTCGAGATCCCTAACGATTTCGTGGTGGGGCATGGCCTCGATTACGATGAGTTTGGGCGGGCTTATAAGGATATTTATCGATTGAAGGTTTAATTCATTATTAAATATACGAGAGAGAAAAATTATGTTGAACATTGTGATTTTTGGTGCTCCCGGTTCAGGAAAGGGAACACAGAGCGAATTGATTATTAAGGAGTATGGCGTAGATCATATCTCGACTGGCGACGTTTTGCGTGCCGAGATGAAGGCTGAGAGCGAGTTGGGTAAGATCGCCAAGGATTATATCGAGAAAGGCCAATTGGTTCCTGATGAGTTGATCGTCAATATGTTGGCTAAGGTTCTCGACAGCAAGGAGAACTCGAAGGGTGTGATCTTCGATGGTTTCCCACGTACGATCCCGCAGGCAAAGGCATTGAAGAAGATGCTGAACGAGCGTGGCACGGACGTCTCGGTCATGCTGAACTTGCAGGTTGACGAGGATGAGTTGATCAAGCGTCTGTTGGAGCGTGGTAAGGTATCTGGCCGTTCTGACGATAACTTGGAGACAATCAAGTCTCGTCTTGAGGTTTATCACACGCAGACCGCTCCTTTGGCCGACTATTATATCGGTGAGGGTAAGCACGTGGCCATCAAGGGTATGGGTACGATCGACGAGATCTTTGGCCGTATCAAGGAGGCAATCAATAACGTAAAATAAGCGTCTTATCGCATGAGGACGCGCCGGGTCGGACTTTCGTGGTCTTTATGGAAGGCGATCGGGGCGCGTCCTTTTCATTTTTAATTGGAGAAAACAGAATTGAAATAACATGGCAGAATCGAATTTTGTGGATTACGTCAAGATCTATTGCCGCTCGGGAAAGGGTGGTCGCGGATCTTCTCATTTCCGTCGCGAGAAATATATACCGAAAGGTGGCCCGGATGGTGGCGACGGTGGCCGGGGTGGCCATATCTTCCTGCGTGGCAACCGGAATTATTGGACCCTGCTCCATTTGAAATATGAGCGTCATATCATGGCGACCAATGGCGGTCATGGTGGCGCCAAACGAAGCACCGGCAAGGATGGCGAGGATCGCACGATCGAGGTGCCATGCGGAACGGTTGTTTACGACGCCGAGACGGGCGAGTTCATTTGCGACGTGACCGAGGACGGGCAGGTTGTCACGCTGCTGAAAGGTGGCCGTGGCGGTTTGGGCAATTGCCATTTCAAGACCGCGACCAACCAGGCGCCCCGTTATTCGCAACCGGGTGAGCCGGCGCAAGAACGGATGGTTATTCTCCAGTTGAAGCTTTTGGCGGATGTTGGCCTGGTGGGTTTCCCGAACGCTGGTAAGTCGACTTTGCTTTCTGTCGTCTCGGCGGCCAAGCCGAAGATCGCCAATTATCCCTTCACGACGCTTGAGCCTAATCTGGGTATCGTCAGTTACCGCGACAACCGTTCATTCGTGATGGCGGATATCCCCGGAATTATTGAGGGCGCCAGCGAGGGTAAGGGATTGGGTTTGCGTTTCTTGAGGCATATCGAGCGCAACTCGTTACTGCTTTTCATGATTCCGGCGGATTCGGATGATATCCGTAAGGAATATGAGATCCTGAATAATGAGCTGGTAAAATACAATCCCGAGTTGCTGGACAAGGGGCGTGTTCTGGCGATTACCAAGAGTGATATGCTCGACGATGAGTTACGGGAAGCATTGGCGGAAGAGCTGCCTGAGGGCGTGCCCGCGTTGTTTATCTCGTCGGTGGCTATGCAGGGTATCACGGAACTGAAGGATCTTTTGTGGAAAGAGTTGAACAGGGAGACATTCCATGAGGTTGAGCGGATCGTACACAAGAATATTGATGTCAGTACGCTGGTGTTCGACGATGACGAAGATTTTGTCGTGCCGCTTGATGATGAGGATGATGACGAAGAGTATGAGGAATACGAGGAATATTGGGACGATGAGGAGGATGCTCCTGCAAAATAGTCCGGTCGAGGTGTCGCGGTATCCGGGGTTAAGCCGGTTCGGCGACATTTCTCATTTTGTGACCTCACGTGCGGGAGGCGTGAGTGAGGGAAACTACGCATCCATGAATCTGGGTCTTTATTCGGGTGATAGCCGGGAAAGGATCGATGAGAATATCCGCCGGTTGATGGCGGGGCTTGGCCTGGAGCCCGAGCGCTTGTTGTTGCCGCGTCAGGTGCATGGTTGCCGGGTCGCGGTAGTTGACAGGACGCTTACCCAGCTTTCTGGTGTGGAAAGGGAGGCCCGTTTGGAGGGGTTTGATGCCTTGATCACGGCCGATCCCGGTGTGTGCGTCGCGGTGGCGACCGCCGATTGCGTGCCTGTCCTTCTTTATGCCGCCGATAAACGGGTTGTGGCCGCTGTACATGCCGGTTGGCGGGGTACGGTCTTGCGGATCGCCGAGTTGACGATCCAACGGATGGTGGACGCCTTTGGCTGCGACCCGCGGCAGGTCTGGGCGGCGATAGGCCCCTCGATCAGCGCGTCCGCCTTCGAGGTCGGCGAGGAAGTGGTCGACGCTTTTCATGACGCAGGTTTCGATCTTTCCCGATTGTTGCTTCGTGATCCGGATTCGGGTAAGGGGCATATTGATTTGTGGGAGGCAAATCGGATGTCGCTGATCCGGGCCGGTTTGGATGGCGATCACATCGAGTTGGCGGGTATCTGTACCTATGAGCGTTTTAGCGATTATTTCTCCGCTCGCCGTTTGGGAATCCAGAGCGGACGTTTCCTGTCGGGTATCTATATTAACGAGGCGGTTCTTCCTTAGGTTGTCGGAATCCTTTTTGAAGGAAACTCCAGTCCGGTCCGAAGAAAACTCCAGTCCTTTCCGAAAGAAACTCCAGTCCTGTTCGGAAAGGATTCGCTTTTTTTAAGTGCTTTATACACGTGCGTATGTGTCGCCTTTCATGTACGTACGTGTCGGCCGATATGAACGCTCGTGTCGGGTGACACATACGTATGCGTGCGCCGACACGTACTATTGTGTTTAATTCCTGTCGAAAAATCATTCATTATAGGATAAATCCCCGTAATTTTGGTCCCACAAAAAGTAACAGTTATTGAGAATTGATATGAGAACGATTACGATATCAGATGAGATTAATCAGGCTTGTCCCGATTTACGTGTTTTGGCGATTGCCTGCCGGGTAAAGAACAGCGAACCGGACGCGGCGTTGTGGCAAGAGATCGAAGAGGAGGAGCGCCGTGTACGCTCGTCGGTCCGGATGGAGGAAATCAACAAATGGCTTCCAATTCAGGCGACTCGCCAGGCTTATAAGCGATTGGGAAAGGATCCGAATCGTTATCGTCCCTCGTCGGAGGCCTTACGGCGCCGGATCGTTAAGGAGATGCCCCTGTATCGCATCGATACATTGGTGGACTTGATCAACCTGGTCTCTATCCGGAGCGGTTATTCGATCGGAGGGTTCGATGCGGACAAGATAGATGGTGACCTTTGCTTGGGTGTCGGTCGTGAGGCGGAGGTGTATCATGGTATTGGCCGTGGCGAGTTGAATATTGCCGGTTTGCCCGTCTATCGCGACCGGCAGGGTGGTATTGGTACGCCGACCAGTGATGAGGAGCGCACGAAAATCGGCTTGTCGACCACGGCCCTGTTAATGATCATCAACGGCTATTCCGGGATGGAAGGTTTGATTGAGGCTGGTGAATACGCCGCCGGTTTGTTGAGGCGTTATGCGTCAGCTGAGTGTGTGGAGGCGGAATTGATCGCTTACGGACAGCGGGAAAAAATGGTTTTATAGCCGTTTTTATCCGTTCAGGCCTTTTTTTTGTCAAAGAACCCGTTGGGTTGGATAAAAAAATCCGTTTTTCTTTTGTTTTAAATCCCTTATGGTTACTTTTGCCACAGTTTAATATAAAAGAGTAAAAATATGATTGAATTAATTGGAAACAATGCCGGTCTCGTTTGGCACGCCTTGAACGAGAATGGGCAAATGAGCGTCAAAAACTTGAAGAAAGCCACCAAGATCAAAGCCGAAAAAGACGTTTACGCGGCTTTAGGCTGGTTAGCGAAAGAGGGCAAATTGGTTTTTGCGGAAGAGAAGGGCGAGATTCTCGTCTCTTTGCTTTGATTACCCGTAAAGAGGGGAAGAGGTTGAAGGCTGTTCGATTCGGTTGGACGGCCTTTTATTTTGCCTTTTCGGAAAAAATGTGAGGCTTAATATTTGCCCGATTCAATTCTTAATCTTATTTTTGTGTAGAATTTGGTATGAAATGACCGAGGATCAAAATAGATTATTGGCTGTTTTTGAGGTGAGGGTTCGAGATTTAATCGCTTTGTGTGAGCGGCAGAAACGAGAAATCGACGAGCTTAATGGTCTGTTGAGAACACGTGACGAAGAATTGAGGATAGCCAAGGAGACGATCGGATCGTTGAATGCCAAGTGTGATAACTTGTTGATGGCACGTGTCTTTTCCACGAACGAGGAGGAGATGAAGAATGTCAAGCTCAGGTTGTCGAGATTGGTGCGGGAAGTAGATAAGTGCATTGCGTTGTTGAACGAGTAAATTGTGAAATGCAATGGACGATAAGTTTTTAATAAATATAGAAATAGCAGGGACTAAATATCCCCTTACGATAAATCGTCAGGAAGAGGAGGTCGTACGTGCCGCCGCGGCACAGATTAACAGTAAGATCCTTCAATACCGGCAATATTTTAACAGTGAGGTGAATATTAAGGATTTGTTGGCGATGGTCGCCTTTCAGCTCTCGTTGACGAACTTGAAGCTGGAGAAAAGGAATGACACGGCGCCTTTCATGGACGCTATCGAGCGGTTGAAAGAAGAAGTGGAAGCTTGCTTGGGCCAATAAGGCTGGAATCTTGATATTTTCGCAGATTATTTTCCGCACCCCGCGTATGGGAAGCCATACGTTTGAGGTGCTTTTTTTGTTTTTATGTATATATAAATTATTAGTTAAATGGGAATGTATATAATTATAGCGGTTGTCGCTCTTCTGGTTGGCGGTTTGCTCGCTTGGCTAGGGATGCGTTTCCTCCTGAAGTCTAAGTATGAGGCTGTGCTGAAAGAGGCCGAGAAGGAGGCTGAAGTGATCAAGAAAAACAAGATGCTGGAGGTGAAGGAGAAGTTTATTCACCTGAAGGCGGATTTGGAGAAACAGGTTTCGCAGCGTAATGCCAAGATCCAGTCGGTCGAGACAAAGCTCAAGCAGCGTGAGATCTCGATGAACCAGCGTCAGGAGGAGCTCCAACGCAAGAACAACGAGGTGGACATCGTGAAGGAGAACCTGGCGAACCAGTTGGAATTGGTTGAGAAGAAAAAACAGGAGCTGGATAAGTTGCACCAGAAGGAAATCGAGCATCTGGAGACGATTTCTGGCTTGTCTGCAGAGGAGGCGAAAGAGCGCCTGATCGAGTCGTTGAAGGATGAGGCGAAGACAGAGGCTGCCTCTTACATCAATGAGATCATCGAGGAGGCGAAGATGACGGCCAATAAGGAGGCTAAGAAAATCGTGGTTCAGTCTATTCAGAGGGTAGCGACTGAGACAGCGATCGAGAACTCGATCACGGTCTTCCATATCGAATCGGATGAGATTAAGGGACGTATCATTGGTCGTGAGGGACGTAATATCCGTGCACTGGAGGCGGCTACTGGCATTGAGATCGTCGTTGACGATACGCCAGAGGCAATTGTCTTGTCAGGCTTTGATCCTGTCCGCCGTGAGATCGCCCGTTTGGCGCTTCACCAGTTGGTACAGGATGGTCGTATCCACCCCGCACGTATTGAGGAGGTCGTAACGAAAGTTCGCAAGCAGGTTGAGGATGAGATCGTTGAGACAGGTAAGCGGACGGTGATCGATTTGGGTGTACATGGTTTGCATCCGGAGTTGGTCCGTTTGATCGGAAAGATGAAATATCGTTCTTCTTATGGCCAGAACTTGTTGCAGCACGCCCGCGAGACGGCGAACCTCTGCGCGATCATGGCTTCCGAGTTGGGCTTGAACCCGAAAAAGGCGAAACGTGCCGGATTGTTGCATGACATAGGTAAGGTGCCCGATGACGAGCCCGAATTGCCACACGCTATTCTGGGTATGAAGTTGTGCGAGAAATACAAGGAGAAACCGGATATCTGTAATGCGGTGGGCGCTCACCACGATGAGGTAGAGATGCAAACCCTGTTGGCGCCGATCGTTCAGGTTTGCGACGCGATTTCAGGCGCACGTCCTGGTGCCCGTCGTGAGATCGTTGAGGCTTATATCAAGCGTTTGAACGACTTGGAGCAGTTGGCGATGTCTTATCCGGGAGTAGTTAAGACCTACGCTATCCAGGCTGGCCGTGAGTTGCGTGTGATTGTCGGTGCTGATAAGATCGACGACAAGGCAACCGAGAGCCTCTCGAACGAGATCGCCAAGAAGATCCAGGATGAGATGACTTATCCGGGCCAGGTTAAGATTACGGTGATCCGTGAGACACGTGCCGTAAGCTACGCGAAGTAATAGAGTGTTTCGCCATTTGTTTGGCGAAGGTATATGAGGATTTCCCGAAAGAGGAATGCCCTTGGAACGAATGAGTTCCGGTGGCGTCTCTTTCGGGAAATCTTGTTATGGGGTGAATGTCAGACAAGTGTGGCGGCGAAAGGTGCGCATGTTGAATGTGACAAATCTTTTTTGTACCTTCGCGGCCGAAATCCAATCAATATTTAGAGGTAGAATATGATAACAGTCAGCAATCTGGATGTCCAGTTCGGGAAAAGGATCCTGTTCCAGGACGTGAACATGAAGTTTACGCCGGGTAATTGTTACGGAATCATTGGCGCTAACGGTGCCGGTAAGTCAACTTTTTTGCGGGTAATCAGCAAGCAGCTGGATCCGACACGAGGCAGTGTCACTTTAGGACCGGGCGAGCGCCTGTCTGTCTTGAGCCAGGACCACTTCGCTTTTGATGAGTATACGGTCATGGACACGGTCTTGATGGGACATTCGGTCTTGTGGGAGATCATGAGCGAGAAGAACGCCCTCTACGCTAAGCCTGATTTCAGTGACGAGGATGGTATCCGTGTTTCGGAGCTGGAGGAGAAGTTTGCCGAGATGGAGGGATGGAACGCCGAGAGCGATGCCGCCAGCCTGTTGAGTGGTTTGGGTATTCCGGAGGAGATCCATTACAGCATGATGAAGGACCTGAGCGGTAAGCAGAAAGTGCGTGTCCTTTTGGCGCGTGCGCTTTATGGTCAGCCGGATAACCTGTTGTTGGATGAGCCGACGAACGACCTCGACTTGGAAACGGTTTCTTGGCTGGAGAACTATCTCTCTAATTTTGAGCATACGGTATTAGTCGTAAGTCACGACCGTCACTTCTTGGACTCGGTTTGTACACACACGGTGGATATTGATTTCGGAAAGCTTCAGATGTTTGCCGGTAACTATAGCTTCTGGTATGAGTCCAGCCAGTTGGCTCTCCGTCAGCAACAACAGCAGAACAAGAAGGCTGAGGAGAAGAAGAAGGAGTTGGAGGAGTTTATCCGTCGTTTCAGTGCCAACGTAGCGAAGTCAAAGCAGACTACGAGCCGTAAGAAGATGTTGGAGAAGCTGAATATTGAGGAGATTAAGCCCTCTTCTCGCCGTTATCCGGGTATCTTGTTCACGCCTAATCGTGAGCCGGGTAACCAGATTCTGGAAGTAAAGGGATTGACGAAGAGCATCGATGGCAAGATCCTGTTCCAGGACTTGAATTTCAATGTGGAGAAGGATGATAAGATTGTTTTTATCAGTCGTGATCCGCGTGCGATGACCGCGCTCTTCCAGATTATCAATGGCGAGGAGAAACCGGATGCCGGTTCTTATCAGTGGGGACAGACAATCACGACAACCTATTTGCCGCTTGATAACTCGAAATATTTCAATACGGATTACAACTTGATCGAGTGGTTGACACAGTTCTCGCCCGATACCAACGAGGTCTTCCTGAAAGGCTTCTTGGGACGTATGCTTTTCTCGGGTGAGGAGCTTCTGAAGAAGGTTAGCGTCCTTTCGGGAGGTGAGAAGATGCGTTGCATGATCTCCCGGATGATGTTGACGGATGCCAATGTCCTGATCCTCGATACGCCGACCAACCACTTGGATCTGGAGTCGATCCAGGCATTCAACAATACGTTGAAGACATTTAAGGGTAACATCCTCTTCTCGAGCCACGACCACGAGTTCATTCAGACGGTCGCAAATCGGGTGATCGAGTTGACCCCGAATGGCATTATCGATAAGATGATGGAATACGACGATTATATTACTGATCCGTTGGTGGCTGCCCAACGTGAGAAACTTTATGGCAAGGCCTGATAGGGTTTGAGACGGTCACGGTTCATAATAGCCCTTTTTCTGGCTTGGTTGCCGGTATTTGTCCTGCAGAGGCCACTTTTTATGCTTTATCAGGGCGCCTTGGCGAAAGGCTACTCGTTAGTGGACTTTTGCCAGGTGGCTTGGCATGGGCTGAAGTTGGACCTGACCGTCGCTGGTTACTTGACTGCCGTCCCGTTGTTGTTGAGCCTTGTGTCCGTATGGCTTCCTGGACGTTGGCTTGGGCGGGTCTTGAATGTTTACCTGGCTGTTGTAAGTCTATTGGTCGGGGCGCTTTTCGTGGTGGACCTGATTCTTTATGGCTTCTGGGGCTTCCGGCTGGACGCGACACTGTTCTTTTATATGGAATCGCCCGCTGACGCTTTGGCGAGTGTATCACTTCCTTTTGTGCTTGTCGGATTGGCGGTCTTGTTCGCTTATGGGATAGCGATTTATGGCTGGTTTCGTTGGTTGCTCGTGCCCCGTGCGCCCTCAAGTCCGGAACCTCGTCGTTGGTTGTCTTCTGTAGTTCTGGTACTTTTGGGAGGACTGATGTTTATCGCTATCCGGGGTGGCGTGACTACTTCGACTGCAAATGTCGGGATGGTCTATTATAGTCAGGACCAATTCCTGAACCATTCCGCTATTAATCCCTGTTTTAGCCTGTTCTCTTCATTAAGTAAGCAACAGGATTTTGCCAGCCAGTTTGATTTCTTTCCCGAAGATAAGCGGCAAGAATTGGCGTCGGATTTGACCCGGCCGTTTGAGGCGGCATCAGGTGATACGATCCCCCGATTGTTGAGAACCGATCGCCCTAATATCCTGTTGATTTTGTTGGAGAGTTTTTCAGCGAACGCGATTGAGGCCTTGGGCGGTACGCCGGATGTCACGCCTTGTTTAAACTGTTTGAGCGAGGAGGGTATCCTTTTTACCAATATGTATGCCAACTCGTTCAGGACGGATCGTGGATTGGTATCCGTCTTGAATGGTTATTTGGCGCAGCCGACCACTTCGATCATGAAATATCCGGCAAAGAGCCAGTCTTTGCCCTCATTGGCGAAAAGTCTGGGTGAGGTTGGTTATACCGCCGATATGCTCTATGGTGGTGACATCAATTTCACCAACATGAGA
>USAD01000058.1 GCA_900552415.1 uncultured Parabacteroides sp. | reverse complement strand
TAACATGAAGATGGCGGGTGGACAGATACCCGAGAATATCAAGAATCCGGATCCGGAGGAGTATATCCCGTTGCTGGAAGAGACTCATTGCATTAAACGCTGGGACGCCGCGCCTGAATTGCCGGGCGCTATCCAATTCGGAAAGTATGTGACCTCAAAAGGAATCCTGGCGGCCGTAGGCCATACCCAGGCGGAGTATGAGGATATTTTAGCGGCTTATGAGGCCGGTTACAAGCACGCGACACATTTCTACAACGCGATGCCCGGTTTCCATAAGAAACATGAATATAAATATGAGGGAACTGTAGAGAGCATCTACCTGATCGACGATATGACGGTTGAGGTTGTTGCTGATGGTATCCACGTGCCCCCAACGATCTTGCGTCTGGTTTATAAAGTGAAGGGCGTGGAACGGACTTGCCTGATCACGGACGCATTGGCTTGTGCGGCGAGCGACAGTAAGGTGGCTTTCGACCCGCGGGTGATCATTGAGGACGGCGTGTGCAAATTGGCCGACCGTTCGGCTCTGGCGGGCAGTATCGCCACGATGGATCGCCTGGTGCGTACGATGGTGCGTAAGGCGGAGATCCCCTTGGCGGACGCGATCCGGATGACCTCCGAGACACCGGCGAAGATCATGGGTGTTTATGACCGTAAGGGCTCACTGCAAAAGGGAAAAGATGCCGATATCGTCTTGTACGACCGAGACCTGAATGTCCGGGCAGTCTGGGCGATGGGAAAGATAGTGGAAGGTACGAACAAAATCGAGTCGAAGGAGGCGTGATCTATGTTGACACAAATTATAAATGGACATATCCTGACCCCGGGTGGTTGGCTGAAAGATGGTTCGATCCTGTTGTGCGACGACCGGATCGTGGAGGTGACGAATAGCGACTTGGCCGTTATTGGGGCCAAGGTGGTCGACGCGCGTGGCATGTATATCGTGCCCGGTTTTGTCGCCATGAATATCCATGGAGCCGCGGGGCATGATTTCAAGGAGGGTACCGAGGAGGCTTTCCGGAAAGCGGTGGCCGCTCATCAGCGTTATGGGGCGACAACGATTTTCCCGACCATCTCCTCTTCTCCGTTCACGACGATACGCCAGTGTGCCGAGGTCTGCGAGCGTCTGATGACTGAGCCGGGTAGTCCGATCCTGGGATTGCATATTGAGGGCCCCTATCTGAATCCGAAGATGGCGGGAGCGATGTTCAGCGACGTGGTGAAGAATCCGGATCCGGAGGAGTACCGCTCGTTGATCGAGGAGACGAAGTGCGTGCGCCGTTGGGACGCTAGCCCGGAATTGCCAGGTGCCATGGAGTTTGCCCGTTACCTGAAGGAGAAGGGAATCCTGGTGAGTATTACCCATACGGAGGCGGAGTTCGACCTGATCCGTGAGGCTTATAATACCGGTTTCTCGCACGTGGCTCATTTCTATAACGCGATGCCTGGTTTCCATAAGCGTCGCGAGTATAAGTATGAGGGAACGGTCGAGAGCGTTTACCTGATGGATGGCATGACGGTGGAGGTGATCGCCGATGGTCGCCATTTGCCGTCGACAATCTTACGCCTGGTTTATAAACTGAAAGGCGTGGAGTGTACGTGCCTGGTGACCGACGCTTTGGCTTATGCCGCCAACGACGGGAAACAACCGGACGACAGCCGGATCGTTATTGATAATGGGGTTTGTAAGTTGGCCGATCATTCTGCGTTGGTGGGTAGTATCGCCACTTCCGACCAGTTGATCCGGACGATGGTAGAGAAGGCGAAGTTGCCACTGGAGGATGCCATACGGATGGCTTCGGAGACGCCGGCACGATTGATGGGTGTTTATGACCGGGTCGGCTCGTTGCAAAAGGGCAAGGACGCGGATGTCCTGATTATCGACCGGAAATTGAATGTCCGTCAGGTCTGGTGTAAGGGCCAGGTGGTGGTCGATGCCGCTTTTTGAATTAATGAATATTAAAATAGGGAAAATCGGCAGCAAAACAGGATGATGTCTTGTTAGTATAATACGGTGTTTGATAAACTAAGAAATTAAGGAATAAAAGAGAGAATCATGAAAACAAATTTAAGTTCTCAAATCACGTTGACGCGGATACCAACCCGGTATTATCGTCCGGAAAACGCTTTTGAGCATTCTGTGTTAACCCGATTGGAAAAGGTTCCAACCAGCATATATGAGTCGATGGATGATGGCTCTTTCGCCGTGGCGAAGGAGATCGCGACACAGATCCGTAAAAAACAGGAGACCGGTAAGACTTTCGTTATGGCCCTGCCGGGCGGACGGACGCCTCTGGGTGTATTCAAGGAGTTGATCCGGATGCACAAGGAGGAGCAATTGAGTTTCCGCAACGTGGTTGTGTTCGTGGAGTATGAGTTTTATCCGTTGGACAGCGCGTCGGGAATTTATTCTCGACTGAAAGAGGAATTCTTTGATCATGTGGATATTGATCCGGCTAATATTTACAGTCCGGATGGCAGTATGTCGAAAGACGCTATCCTGGATTTCTGCCAGCAATATGAGCAGAATATCCAGGCCGTGGGTGGCATTGACTATATGCTGTTGGGTATTGGTGCCTCAAGTAATGTCATGTTCAACGCGGCGGGTTCCTCTATCAGCTCTCGTACACGGTTGATCCTGCTCGAGGGGGCTTCGCGTAAGGAGGCGGCCCGTACCTTCCCATCGCAAGAGAAGATGCCGGCGGGATTGATCACGATGGGTATCTCTACGATGATGAATGCCCGGACGGTCGTCCTGATGGCGTTTGGCGACGATAAGGCGGGCGTGATTGCCAAGACCGTGGAGGGTAAGATCTCGGATCAGATGCCATCCTCTTTCTTGCAGAACCATCCGAACGCGAAGGTGGTGATCGACCTGTCGGCGGCTTACGAGCTGACCCGTATCAGCCATCCTTGGCTCGTGACGAGCTGTGAGTGGGACAATAAGTTGATCCGGCGTGCGATTGTCTGGCTTTGCCAGAAGACGGGCAAGCCGATCCTGAAGTTGACCAACAAGGATTACAGCGAGCATGGATTGGGTGAGTTATTGGCCCTGTATGGTTCGGCATACAATGTAAATATCAAGATCTTCAACGATATCCAGCATACGATTACCGGTTGGCCGGGTGGCAAGCCTAACGCCGACGATTCCAGTCGTCCGGAGCGGGCATTGCCTTATCCGAAAAAGGTGATTGTCTTCAGCCCGCATCCTGATGATGACGTGATCTCGATGGGTGGTACGTTGCGTCGCCTGTGCGACCAGCATCACGACGCGCATGTGGCTTACGAGACTTCCGGTAATATCGCCGTGGGTGATGAGGAGGTGATCCGTTATTGCGAGTATCTGCGTGACGTTTGCGATAAGTATTCGCCCAACGATACGACTGTAAGAGAGAAAGCGGAGGAGATTATCCATTACTTGCGTTATGAGAAGGTGGAGAATGGCGCTCCTGAGCGTAAGGACGTGCTCTTCATGAAGGGAACGATCCGCCGGGAGGAGGCCCGCCACGCTTGCCGTTATACGGGCGTGAAGGACGACCATGTGCATTTCCTCGACCTGCCTTTCTATGAGACCGGTATGGTAAAGAAGAATGAGCTGGGTGAGGTGGATAAGGACATCGTGAAGGCGTTGCTCGAGGAGGTTAAGCCGGATCAGATGTTTGTGGCTGGCGACTTGGCCGATCCTCATGGAACGCATAAGGTTTGTCTTGACGCTGTCTTGGCCGCTATCGATGAGGTGAAGGACGAGGAGTGGATGAAGAACTGCCGTGTCTGGATGTATCGTGGCGCCTGGGCGGAATGGGAAATGGACCACGTGGAGATGGCCGTGCCGATCTCGCCGGAGGAGTTACGTTTCAAACGGAACGCGATCCTGAAACACCAGTCGCAGGCGGAGAGCGCGCCTTTCTTGGGCGACGACGAGCGTCTCTTCTGGCAACGTGCGGAAGACCGTAACCGGGCGACAGCGGAGTTGTATCATCAATTGGGCCTGGCCTCTTATGAGGCGATGGAGGCATTCGTGCAATACATTCCCTTGAGATAAGCCCCTATTTTGTCTGTGATATATGCCCTTCGGGAGGAATGAACTCTTCCCGAAGGGTTTTTTGTTGATTTTAACGGTTGGCCGTTCGATTAGTCGCTTCCGGCGCTCTATTATTGGTTGGAAAGCTGTTACTTCGCGCTAAATTTGTGGATATATGGAAGCTGTTATTCGATTCCTGAAGAATTGGACCTTGCCGGTCGCCATGGGTGTGGGCGCGATCGGCTATTTTTTATTCGCCAATTTGCCGTTGATGGCGCCGCTTAAACCGATGACGAACGCTTTGGTCGCCATACTGACGCCATTGCTGATTTTCGCCCAGCTGTTGCTGACTTTCTGCAAGGTCGGCCCGCGGGAGCTGATCCCTTCCGCTTGGCACGGGTGGTTGTTGCTGTTCCAGCTGTCCGCCTGTATGGTGCTGGCCGCCCTCTTGCTCTGGGTGCCGATGAATGTCGAGTACAGGGAGGTGTTCGAGGGGGCGATGGTCTGCTTTATCTGTCCGACGGCGACGGCGGCGGCGGTTATCACGGGCAAGCTGGGGGGCAGCGCCTCGAGCCTGACATCCTATACGCTGCTCTCCAACCTGTTGGCGGCTGTGGTCGTGCCTTTGGTCTTCCCGTTGGTCGAGCCGCATGCCGATATCAGCTTTTTCGCTGCGTTTCTCAAGATCTTGAGTAAGGTATTCCCCCTGTTGCTGTGTCCTTTTATCCTGGCCTGCTTCTTTAGGCGATATATGCCGGCGGTACACCATTTCCTGGTGGGGCTGAAGGATATGGCCTTCTATTTATGGGCGGTTGCCTTGGCGATCGTGACGGCACAGACCGTCCGTTCGTTGGTCGTTAGCGACTCGTCCGCCTGGGTGGAGTTGTGGATAGCGATGGGTGGATTGGTCGCTTGTGTCATCCAGTTTTATCTGGGCAAGCGCATCGGCAGCCGTTATAACGACCGCATCAGCGCGGGGCAGGCATTGGGACAGAAAAACACGGTGTTGGCCATCTGGATGGCCTATACCTACCTGAATCCGGTCTCGTCCGTGGGACCGGGCAGTTATGTCTTGTGGCAAAATATGTTCAACTCTTGGCAATTGTGGAAGAAACAGAAAAATGAAAGCAAGTGACGACGATCGGAAATGGAAGGTGCTGAAGAGCGAGTATCTCTTCAAGCGACCGTGGTTGACGGCCCGCCGCGATGAGGTGGAGTTACCTAACGGCGCACGCAACCCGGAATATTATGTGCTGGAATACCCCAATTGGGTGAATGTCCTGGCGATTACCCGCGACGGGAAATTCCTGATGGTGCGCCAATACCGGCATGGCTTGGGTAAGACCTGCTATGAGCTTTGTGCCGGAGTATGCGAGGCGCGCGACGGCGACCCGATGGCGTCGGCCAAACGGGAGTTGCTGGAAGAGACCGGTTATGGCCGGGGAGAATGGCGGCTCTGGATGACGGTGTCGGCTAATGCGAGCGCCATGAATAACTTGACCTATTGTTATCTGGCGACTGACGTGGAGCCGGTGGACACGCAACATCTGGAGGCTACGGAAGATCTGACGGTGCATCTGCTGACTGTCGACGAGGTACGGCAATTGCTGATGGACGACGAGGTTAAACAGTCGCTGATGGCGGCGCCCCTGTGGAAATATTTTTATTTATACGATAAACGATGAGACTGAGTGATAATTGGTTTACGGCCTTCTCCGAGGATGAGGAGGGCCGCCTGATCTCGATTTATGGCCGCGATGAGCTGTCGGAGTTCATGGCGTGCGGGAAGCTGAATGAGCGGGTGGAGATCACTTGGCCCTACGAGGGCGACGCGCACGCGATGCCAACCGACGAGGTGGCGGAGCGAATGGAAGTTTTTGAGACAGCCTTGCGCAAGGCGATGGAAAAAGACAAGCTGGCGATACTGACGGCGGTCTATACGGGTGGCAATGCCCGGATCTGGGTTTTTTATACGCGCACGGTCCGTGTCTTTGGCGAACGGCTGAATGAGGCGCTGGCCTCGCACGAGGCTTATCCGATCTCGATCTATACCGAGCTGGATCCCGAGTGGGAGGAGTATCGGGATATGTACGAGATGAAGCAATGGGCGGCGGATTGAATCCTTTCGGAAAGGGTGACCGTCCAACGCTTGACAGCCTCCCTTTCCGGAAAGAACAACCGTCCAATGCTTTTTCATTTCCGTATTTTCCTTGCCGAGACCCGGATCTCCCTTTCCGGCTTGATTTTCTCGTAATCTACCACATCGTGCGTCTTGGCCCACTCGAAATAGGCCGCCGACAACCGATTGACCACCTCCGGAAACGCCGCCGCGACATCTTTCGTCTCGCCACGGTCCTTTTCCAGGTCATAAAGCTCCCATTTCAGGCTTGGATAGGAAGAGACCAGCTTCCATTTCCCGTCGCGCACGGCACGGTTTCCCGCACGCTCCCAAAACAGTGGTTCTTCGCGTTCGACGGACGCGACTTTCCCTTCCAAGACGGGCCAAAGCGATTCGCCGGGCAGTTTCTGGATCTTATGACCTTTGTATTCACTTGGGTACTTGGCTTCCGCCACTTCGTAAAGGGTGGGCGCGAGGTCGATGATATGTCCCGTGCCTTTGACAAGTTGCCCTGCCGGGATGCGTTTCGGATACCATGCGATGAACGACGTAGAGAAACCGCCCTCATGGAAATCGTCTTTATATTGGCGAAGCGGGGTCACCGAAAGATAGGCCCAAGGCTGCTCCTGATAATCCCACGATCCGGCGGAGCCGATCGGCCCGGAATTGCGCGGACGGCGTGAGAACGGGGAATGGTAGCCCCCTTCCGCCCCGTTGTCCGAAAGGAAAAGGATGAGCGTGTTGTCAAGTTGATTCTCCTCTTCCAGCTTCGCGATGAGGCGTCCTACGCTTTGATCCATACGGTCAATCATTGCGGCATAAACTTCCATTTTCTTTTGCCACAATTCTTTTTGCTCGAAGGTCAGATTTTCCCACAGGGGGACGTCCTCATCCCGGTTGGCGACGGTTTGTCCAGGCAAAAGAATCCCCAATTCCCGTTGGCGGGCCAATCGCTCTTCGCGAAGCGCGTCCCACCCCTTGGCGTAACGACCTTTATACTTTTGGATGTCCTCTTCAGGGGCCTGGAGCGGCCAATGCGGTGCGTTGAATGCCAGATAAAGAAAGAAAGGCTTCTCCTTGTCGCGCTGTGAGATAAATTCGAGGGCGTTGTCGGTAATCGCGTTGGATAAATAGCGTCCCTCCTCCAAGTTGACGCGTTGGTTGTCTTTGACGAGTGAGACATGATTGCCGTAGCGCCCCCCGCTCGAGCTCGCGTATTCTCCGGCATCGTAGTAATTGCTCGCCCCGTCAATAAAGCCATAGAAATGGTCGAACCCTCGCTGGTTGGGCCAGCAGATACTGTCATTCCCCACGTGCCATTTGCCACTGAGGAACGTGCTGTATCCCGCTTCGCTGAGGACTTCCCCGAAAGTCAAGGACTCACGATTCAGGAAACCTTGGTAGCCCGGTTGCCCCAGATTCACGTTAAAGTAACCGATTCCCGCACGATGGGAATATTGTCCCGTGATGAGCGACGCACGGGTGGGCGCGCTGATGGAATTGTTGTAAAACTCCCGAAAACGGATGCCCTCGCGAGCTAAACGGTCCAGATTCGGGGTTTCAATTTCGGAACCGTAGATCCCAAGATCGGAGAATCCCATATCGTCCACAAGGATGAGAACGATATTCGGACGGTCTCCTGAGTTTGCCGCATGGGCAAGCATCGGGAACGCACAAGCCGCGTTCAGCAGACTAAGCGGGATGAATAAACTTTTTGAATGCATATGCTATGATGTTAAATGGTTATGTTCGATCTTTATCGGTTTGATTTAACCGATTGAGGGACAAATTCTAGAAAATATTTGAGAAATAGAGGTCGCCATTTAGAAACCGCGCGAACTCCAGTGTTTTCACGTTGCTATGTTGTCAAATAACTCTTTAAGGCAAAGTTATATCAAATTTTTAATGCCACAATAATCCTCTTTGTTTTTCCCTTGTTGCCGAATGGGTTGTCTTTAATGATCTTGTAATCGAAATGCAACTTGTTTAATGATAAAATTCATATAATTTTGCTTGCATAAGATAATTCTTGTTCATTGTCGCGATATGCTTTTCTGTGGGGGGAGGAAATTGTCGAGATTGCTGCGTGAGGCGATAACAAAATGAAAAATGTTTATGGAAATGGAGAAAGATCTTTTGGAGCGATTGCGATTGGGGAGCGAAGAGGTTTTCGAATTATTGTATTGGCAGTATAATGAGCGGATCTATCATTTCGTCTATTCCTTGCTTTATGATAAATCATTGGCTGAAGACATCACTCAAAACATTTTCTTGAAGATTTGGGAGAGACGCGAGACGATTGATCCGGAACAGGGAATAGATGCTTACCTGTTCACGATAGCTAGGCACTTGGTCTATAAGACGACAGAACGAATGCTACGCACCGAACTGAGGCACAATCCGGAAGAGACGTATGATATTGGAGATGGAGGGCAGGCAGAAAAGGAGCTGGAGGTGATATCGCTTAGGTGTTATATAGAGCGGTTGGTCGAACGGTTGCCCGCCGTCCGTCGGGAAATATTCCGTTTGAGCCGTTTTGGTTTCCTTCCCAATAAGGAAATTGCCAATCGCTTATCCATTTCCGAGAAAACGGTAGAGACCCAACTTTACCGGGCATTACGCTTTCTGCGTGAGCGACTTTCTGACGATGGCCTGTTGGGCCTGATAATCCTTCTTTTTCTTAACGGAAGTTAATCCTGATTTTTTTTGATAAGTCTTGTAAGGGATTTTTCTCTTATGGGGATATACCTATATAGTATGTATAGTATGGAGAAAGACGAGAAATATACAGAATTGCTCGATCGTTTTATGCGTGGTGAGACTTCGGCCGATGAGGATGCCAAACTGTTGGCATGGTTCCGTGATTCGGGTTCGCATGAATCGCTGTATTATTATTATCGGAATCGTTGGGAAGAGGCGAAGAGGCATAAGTTGCCGATAGAGGTCCAGGAACGGATGTTCAGGCGAATCTGCGGGAGTATGCCGGAGGCCCGGAACGTAGGAACATTTCAATCCCTGTCGCACCGGACGGGATGGTGGTTACGTTGGGGACTATCCGCTGCGGCGGTTATTATGTTCTGTATCGGTTTGGTAACAACGGGTTATTATTATTATAGGATGGATAAGCTTGGCCGACAGGTGTATGTTGTCGAGGCAGATAGGGGGCAACGCTCAAGCGTCGTACTGCCTGATGGCACTAAGGTTTGGCTCAATTCGCGCACTCAAGTCAGTTATCAAGGGAATTATGGCCAAAAGGAGAGGATTGTAAACCTTAGTGGCGAAGCCTATTTTGAGGTAGCCAAAGATCCGGATCGTCATTTTGTGGTTAAGGCTGACGGTTTGGAGGTCGAGGCCCTGGGGACAGCCTTTAACGTGAAGGCCTATGAGGAAGACGACGAGATTATCGCCTCCTTACGTGAGGGGCGTGTGAGGACCAGTGTCGGGGGGCATGTGGATATTCTGGATTCCGGCCAGAGTCTTTCCTACTCGAAAGTAAGCGGAAAGGTTGAGCTGGAGGACGACGATGTGGAATATCACCTGAAGTGGCGGGAGAATGAGTTGGCTTTCCGTGGGGAGACACTTGAGGAGATTGCGGACATGCTAGACCGTCTTTATAATGTGAATATTGAATTTGATTCGGAGAATATCAAATGTTATCGTTTCTCTGGTGTTATTAAGAATAATAGTCTTGATAATGTCTTTGAATTGATTAGCTTGACAGCGCCGATCGAGTATACGAAGGCGAATGATACGATTCGGTTGAGACTAAGAAAATAAGAAATAACAAAAAAGTAAAGGTATGGAAAATAACAGTTCATGAAAGAGGAAAAAAAGCGCGCCTTGGGGGAGGCGCGCCATGTGCCCAAAAGTAACCACAAACAAATAAAAGCGATTAGCGGACTGGAATAATAAGGGGAAAATTCCGGTCAGGATCTGCCTTTATTCGCTTGTAAAGTTGCCCAATAAAATTAATACTAAAACTAAAGTACAAGGAAAATGAGTAACCTTAAACAAGTTTTATTAAAACGAGTATTGGTGAGTGGCTTCTGCCTCGCTTCGAGTTTGAGCCTTTCGGCACAAATCACCATATCGTTAAAAAATCAGTCCACACGTGATGTGATCCGTGAGATTGAGCGTGTGAGCGATTATCGTTTCTTTTTCAATGTTGGCTTGTCTGATTTGGATAAGCGAATCAGTATTGATGTCAAGGATAGCGATATCCAGTCAGTTTTGTCGGAGATTGGGCGCCAGACATCCATCACTTATGTTATTAAGGAGAATAATCAGGTTGTCTTGATGGATGGTTCTGGCAGCTCGCCTGAGATGACGCCTCGGCAAACGATCAAGAGATCGGTGACGGGAACGGTGTCCGATATGCGGGGTGAGCCTGTCATCGGTGCGAACGTCATGGTTAAGGGGACGAGGCTCGGTACGGTCACGGACATGGATGGTCATTTCGCGTTGGAGGTACCCGAGGGAGCGACCCTTCAGGTATCTTATATCGGTTATGTAGACCAAAGCGTCGAGGTTAGCCAACAATCCGTTTTGGAAATTACGCTAGAAGAGGATACCCAAGCTTTGGATGAAGTCGTGGTGGTCGGTTATGGTGCCCAGAAAAAGGTGAATCTGACAGGGGCGGTATCCACTGTCAAGATGGAGACCTTGGAGGACCGTCCTATTACGAACGCCACCAATGCGTTAGCTGGAGTGGCAGCGGGATTGATGGTCTCAAACTCGGGTGGAAGCACGCCGGGATATGAGTCTCAGAAGATCCGGATACGTGGTCAAGGTACATTGAACAATTCCGACCCTTTAATCGTTATCGATGGCATGACGGGGCTCTCTATCAGTGATATCAATCCACAAGATATAGAGAATATCTCGGTCCTGAAAGATGCGGCTTCTTCGGCTATTTATGGATCACGGGCGGCGAATGGCGTCATTTTGATTACGACCAAGAAGGGTTCGGAGAGCGCACCGCGCATTACTTATACGGGGAATGTCTCGTTTGAGAAGGTGAGTAAACGTTTGAACTTAGTCACGGATTACGCGGATTATATGGAGATACAGAATGCGGGATTAATCGCTAATGGCCAGGCGGCTCGCTTCTCACAAGAGAAAATCGACGAATGGCGGAACGATGCGGGACAGCATCCCACCGTTTACCCTAATACGGACTGGCAAGATCATATTTACCGTAGTCCCTCTGTCGTTCAAAATCACAACCTCTCGGTGACGGGTGGTTCCAAGATCGTTCGTTATAACCTTTCGTTTGGTTACGTCAATAATCCGGGCATGATTTACAATACCGATTATAACCGTTACCAGATGCGGGCCAACATAGATGTGGATGTCAAGCCCTGGCTGACCATCGGGACGAATGTTTATGGGTATGTTGATACCAATAACGCGAATGCGGAAGTGGCAGCCAATGGAGGGGATGTCATTTGGGGTTACGGAGCGTTTAATACGGTCCCGGGCATGACGTTGTATGACCCGGAGACTGGCCTGTATGGCGGAATCCAAAACCCAGAGGAGGTGAATGTCAGCAACGCTAATCCCTATCGCCGTATGTGGTTCTATAAGGATGATTTTCCTACGAAGACCCGTCGTGTGGTGGCTAAGATGTATGGTCGTTTTAAACCCTTTAAGGGGTTGACTATCGATGCCTCATACTCGTATAATTATTGGACCCGCAACGTGGAGCAGCACCTTTGTGATCGGGATTTGTATCGTTTCACGATGGATGGTCCGGTCCTGTTGCGTGAAGGTGTTGTACGTACATATATCCGAAAATACGATTATCGTAACATGTTCCGCACTTCAGATGTTACGGCACGCTATGATTTCAAGGTAGACAAGTTGGATGCGTCGGTGATGGTTGGTGCCAGCCAGGAGTATAATCGGTATACGTATGATGCTTATGGAAAAT
>USAD01000057.1 GCA_900552415.1 uncultured Parabacteroides sp. | reverse complement strand
ACTGTAATAACCCGGTTGTGAGTGTCGTAAGCCTCTCTCAACGAATGCTCCAGTTCCGCCTTGAAATCCTGCCCCCTGAAACTAAAACCACGCCTTCCACGAGCATTTTTCGCAGAACCGAACAATGACTCAAAGAAATCCGAGAATTCACCATCCCCCGAAGAATAACTCCAATAAGTATTTCCGTCAGAGTCCATGAAACCACCATTCCCATTATACGAACTCGAGCCACGAGCCGCATCAAATTCATCCGCATGCTTCCAGTTTTCCCCATATGAGTCGTATTTCTTTCTCTTCTCTGGATCACTCAACACCTCATTCGCCTCATTTATTTCCTGAAACTTGCGTTGAGCGTCTGGATCATTCGGATTTAAATCAGGATGATATTTGCGAGCCAGCTTTTTATAAGCCTTCTTGATATCATCTTGCGAGGCGCCCTTATCGACACCCAACACTTTATAATAATCTATATAGCCCATAACCAACTCCTTTCTTTAGTATTCATAAACAGACATCCGACAAGAATCATACCAATTTGATTCCTCGATGTTTAATTTTTCAGCATTATCGCAATCAAGGATTTCCTTACGATCAGTAAGAGTTAAAGCTGACGACCTCATCCCAAGGCTTACGCTTTTTAGGACGATCCGCCTGCGTTGAATAACCCAGTACGATGTCCAACACCACACGCTTATTGGACGGGATTGACAACAACTCACGCATCTTGTTCTCATCAAACCAACCAAGAATACAAGAGCCCAAACCCTCATCCTCAGCGGCCAGGCAGATATGAGCAGCCGCAATACCAATATCGATCGGTGCAAAACTCTTATTCTTTACCCAACCTCCTATACCAGAAGTCAAATTCACCTTCTCCTCGACGATCAAGATATGCACCGCCGCCTGCTTCGTAAAATGATTAAAACCTAATACTTTTGAGGAGGTCGCATCCGCCACCTTGTTTTTAAGCTCTGGATCGTCCACGACAATAAAATGCCAAGGTTGTGCATTACAGGCGGAAGGTGCCATCCATGCAGATTCCAAAATACGACACACGATCGCTCGATCGACCGTCTTTTCTGGATCGAAAGAACGATCACTCTGGCGTTGGAAAGCTAAATCATGAAATGACTCCATACTTCGTGCTTTTTACTGGAAACGCATCATCTTACTGATGTATTTCCCCACGATATCAAACTCCAGGTTCACGACACTACCTTCCTTGATTTGGCAAAAATTCGTATGCTCATGCGTATAAGGAATAATTGCGACCTGGAAACCGTCGTCCTTCGAATTGCAGACAGTCAGGCTCACGCCATTCACGCATACAGAACCTTTCTCGACTGTCATGTACCCTTGGCGAGCCATCTCCTTATCCATCTTATATTGGAAGGTATAATACCAACTGCCATTCGCTTCTTCCACAGCGGTACAAACCGCAGTCTGATCAACATGCCCCTGCACGATATGTCCGTCAAGGCGCCCATTCATCAACATACTCCGCTCCAGATTCACCAGATCACCAACACGAAGCAAGCCTAAATTAGAACGCTCCAAAGTCTCCTGTATCGCCGTTACTGTATAAGTATCAGCCTCCTTGCTGACAACCGTCAGGCAAACTCCATTATGAGCGACACTCTGGTCAATCTTCAACTCGTCAACAAACGAGCAACGCATAGTCAAATGAATATTCCCTTTATCCGATTGAATAGCGACCACTTGAGCCGCCTCTTCCACAATACCCGAAAACATAACAATTCTCTTATAATCAGTTAAACAACAATTCTCAATTTATCAATAACGGATCGGTCATTCCCCATAACAGACCGGAAGGCCGACTTGAATCCTCACCTTCCAAGAAACGTATCCGTACTTGTATACCCGAAGATGGAGCGCCATGCGCTTTTATGTCCGACAAAAAGGCGCTCATATCAAAAACGACGACGTCCGAGAAGGTCTTCGGTTCCTCGGGCTTCTCTTCTTCCTCTTCATCAGTCTCACTCGATGTTTCCGACATAACACCACGCAAATAGAGGGAATAAACAGGCAACCTGTCAACCATCTCAGGTTCTTGCTTGGGATCATACGACAACTCCCAAGTCATTGTCGTACCATCCAATGCCATATAGACAACCGGCACAAACAAGTTTTGATTCAAGCTGACAAAATAATCCGCAAAATCGATCGCCGCCGTAGGCACGACAGCCACCTCATTCGCCAAAACCCGAGTCGTGTCCGTCAATCCAGACTTCGTTCCCAAACGACTCATATCTGTCGTCCCCTCGATCGTTACATAATAATACCCACGAGCAGAAGCATCCTTATTCATAGGATCATTAGGATTATAGGTAAAAGAGGCTAACAGACAATCGCCTTCGGGTTTGGAACTCAACGATTCATCATAGAGCATTCCCAAGGGAGTTTTCAACATATGAAAAGCGCTATCCCCATAAATACAAACTACCGCTGGCACTGTACCGGGATAATACTCATTCTCAATATCCTCCAGACAAGAGACCAAAGAGACAACGCCAATCACGAGCCACAAAACTTTCGACTTTATAAACTTAATCATATCAGCCTTTTTGATTCCTATTTTCGCGAAGATACGATTTTCAAGGCATAATCACCCCGTATAGGGACAAAATAGAGCGTTTCTCCATCGACAACTTTACTCCAGAAATCAGTTAAAAACCGAACACAAAAAAAGCACATGAGATCCATGCCTTATGTCTCATGTGCTTTATCACCGCCGATAATCCGGCGCTATATTTCCTTTACCTTATTCAGATACACCAAACGTCAGTTTCAAGGAATCCCACTTCAAGTCTGTGCTATCCTTCTCGTTAATTGCCGTAAGATAATTAACCTTCAATACATAAGTCTCTTTACCTTTTGCTTTTTCCGCATCATTGACAGTCTTAAGCACTTGCTCCAACTGGAAAGCTCTAGGCTCTGTTGTCGCCGTCTCAGAAGAACCTGTTCCCTCGGCGGTCTTCTGTACACGGATAAATAAATCATATGTGTTCACGCCGTTATCCTCTACAGGGTCTTTCATACGATCCCAATACAATGTCCATAAGTTTTGTTGCTCATTCTTCTTATTCAATGTACCGCCCAAAAAGAGATGACCATCAACATAAATTCCAAGTTGCTGATAACCCATCAAATTCTGCAAAGGCAACTCATTTATCAACAACGAAGTTGTATCCGGCAAATTATAGAATTGGCATGCACCCTTCGTTATCTCTGCCAAAGCGGAAACCGTAGCGACATAATATCCGTTCGTATTCGCATTCGCATTCTCCGGAGAAGAAGAATCGACCTCATACGCCACTTGATAACAAGCGCCATCAACGACCTTACCCTCCAACGCGGAAGAATAGATCGGTCCTGCCGGCGTATTCAATACCAACGCAAATGTTTTCTCAGTATATCCACCCACCGCAAATTGAGTAGCGGAATATGTATTAGACCCTTCTCCTAAACAGGATGTAAACAACACCATAGCCGTAGCGGCTACGGCTCCCAATAATCTCAACGTTTTCATTTTCTATCTTTTATATCTAAATTTATTACACATTACCTAACTAAAAGCCAAAACGCAAACCAACCTGTAAATTCAGATTGAACGGTTTCTCGGCATAAATCGTCTCAATAACACTACCGTTATCAAAATAATAAGCACCACCAACTTCAGCAAAAAGGCTCATGAAGCGAACTAAAGGATAACTTGCGCCAAGACCCGCATTAACAGACCATTGCCACTCTTTCATCCTCACTTTCTCTTCCTCAAGCGCTATGACATTATCGTCTGAGAAAAGCCGCATCTTCTGACGCCCCGCAACATTAACTTCCGCCTTCGCCCCAGCGGAAGCATAAAAACGGACCTTATTCCATTCCGCAATAGTGTACGACAAAGATACGGGTATTCCCACAAAATGCAAACGTCGTTCTTCCTTCGTATGATAAACTCCGTTTGTTTTCCAGTCGGATACCAAATAGGCATAAGACACGCCAAATTGCAAAGACAAGCGAGGCATCAAATAATATTCAGCGGAAAGTCCTACGTTAAACGGGATCCGGTGATGGATATTGGTCTTCTTGGAATCAATGCTGTTAGAATTAGAAACGGCATTCATGGCCAGCAAACTCTCGCTCCGCAAAGCATCACTATTCGTGACATAACGGTTAACGGAATTCTCCGACTTGAAAGAGAGACTTCCGCTCGACAAACCAACTTGCCATTTTTGTTTTTTAGAATCATGCGACTTATACCCTTGTGTTGATGGAACAGGAGAACGCTCCGCATAATACGCTCCAGCCTGATCATCCGGTACCACAGTCGCCACTCTCGATTTTTTCTTAGACACCGTTCTCTCTTGGGGACGCTCAATTTCCAAATCCAGATCTTCCTGAGGCAACTCAATCTCCGTTGGACGAATATCTGAAACAACCGCTAACAATGGCCGTACAGCACGACCTCGTGACGAAACGATCACTCTTTCAGGGAGCAAACTATCTTTTTCAGTCGTATCTTCTCCCTCATGATCCACAATTGATATTTCTTCCGAACCAGATTCCGGCTCATCCATGACCTTCTCCTCTTGAGCCAACAAAGAAACAGCCTCGTTTTCTATCCCCTTGTTCAAATAGATTCCTCCCAAAGAGATCAACAACGCTAAAACCGCCGCGGCAGCCCAATAACGGAACGTATGACGCAAGAAGATCGGTCTACGCTCAACATCAGGCAACCTTCCGGCAATAGACTCCCAATCCTCTGGAGAGGTATCCGCCTCAAGGTCATACAGTTTAGACCGGAACAGATCATCAAGACTATCTCTTTCCTTATCTTTCATCTTCCTAAGCTCAATTCATTAATCCTCTTTTGCAAAATCTGCCTCGCACGCACATATTGTGAGCGAGATGTACTCTCCGTAATATTCAACATTTGGGAAATCTCCCGATGAGAATAACCCTCAATAGCGAAAAGGTTGAATACTGTCCTGAAACCAGCAGGTAATTGATGAATCAGCCGTAACAAGTCATTTGCGGAAAGCTCCGATACGACCGAACTATCTGGTTGCGATAATTCCGCCACCTCATCCAAATCGACCGTCTCTCGCATAACATCATTACGTCTTAGATATTCCAATGCCACATTGACAAAAATTTTCCTGATCCAACCCTCAAAAGAACCATTACCCATATAGGAATCAATGGAAGAGAACACCTTTACAAAACCTTCCTGCAAAAGATCACGAGCCGTTTCCCTGTCATTAACATAACGAAGGCAAACTCCCATCATCTTACGAGAGAACGTATCATAAAGCTGTTTCTGAGCCAACCTCTCTCCCTTCCTACAACTTTCTATCAGTTGACGCTCATCCATTCCTTCCTAATATAAGCCGATTCTATTTCGTCGCTCTAATATAGAGGACGCGTTATTCACTCCAAACGCTGCAACAAGAATTATAAAAATTTATTTCTCATATTCGGATAAATAATAATAGGTCTCTTCTGAGAGCTTACTTTCCACATGATAACGAGTTGAAGCGCTCACCCGGAATACAAACCCTTGCTCCCGTTTATTCACCGGAAGAAAAAGTTCTGTCCCGTGAATGTTAGTCGCCAAAATCGAACTTGCCAATGAGGTGTCTACCGAGTCCGCCAAGGAATAATAAACCGTATAAGTCAGGTCACGGGTTTCTCCCTCCGGTTTTTGCCACGAGAGACGCAACTCGTCGCCTTGACGCTCAACAAATACTTCCTTTGGCGAAGCTGGCACAGAATCATCCAGCCAAGTTAGAGGCGGCAACTGGGCCGGAAACTTATAATAATTCTCTTTTAATTCCTGATAAAGTCCTTTTTGATCAAACAAGACGTTCCCGCAACGGAAAAAGGCACATCCTGCTCCTCCAAAATAACGGCTATAGTCAATCTGATCGGTAATATCGTTCAACACCCAATCGGCCTCACTTTTATCCAATCGATAAGCACCCAATCCTGGAACCACGAAACGACCGTTCGAATTCTCCACCCAATTATCCACAAAAGGGAAAAAATTCTTATGAAGATAATACATCATTGGTACGACCATATCCTGCTTTCCAGTCTCCATCCAACGTTTCGGATCCTGGAAGACACTCTCATAAGCTGTCCAACCGGCATTAGGCACCTCCTTGATACGACTATATTTACCCAAAGGAGAACTGCTAACCTGTACCCAAGGCTTAACCTGCTTCACCCAGTCATAAATCTTGAATACCATTTTGTTGATATTCTCCCGACGCCAATCAGCCATTTTCATGGACTTGCCGTATTTCCGATAAACACTTTTATCCGGGAAACGATTCGCCTGCTCCGGATAACGGATATAATCAAAATGAATGCCGTCTATATCATATCCGGAAACCAACTCCTTAACCAACGAAAGAATATAATCTGCTGTCTCAGGTACGCCCGGATCAAGATACCATTCTCCATTATATAACTTACACAATTTGGGATGCCTCTTGACAACCGACAACTTTCCCTGCTCACGTACATTCTTTTCCGTTCCCACAGGAAATGTCACAAACCAGGCATGGCATTCCATTCCTCGTTTGTGACATTCCTCCACAGCGAACGCCAAAGGATCATAATCCGGCATTCGACCATATTTTCCTGTAAGAATCTTATTGGCAGGTTCTATAACTGATCGATAAATCACGTCACCTCGTAAACGTGCCTGGATAAAGACCATATTAAAATTCGCATCAGCCAAGCGATCCAACAGATCTGTTAAGGCCTCTCTCTGCGCCTGATATTCCCGTTCGCTGGTTGCGGGCCTATGTGGCCAATCCAGTCCATAAATCGTCGTCAACCACACGGCACGGATTTCCTGCTTAGGGGGCTCAACCGCTAGAGTCGCCACAGAAAACAGGATACCCGCAATCCACAACCCCAATAATCTCATCCTGATCACTATTTATTGGGCTTATTAATCAATGCCAACGCCTCTTCCGGATGATCTGTTGTCAGATAATTAGCGCCCCAAGCTATCATCTCTTCCATCAACGGCTCCTCATTGACCGTCCACACGTTAACCTGCAAACCTAATTCCTGGCATTCACGTGCCCAATCCGAATGCTCACGCAACACGTTATAATGGTAATCCAAACCAGCGAATCCCAACGCTTTTAGCTCTTTCGGTGATAATTCACCATTAAGATAAAAGACTTTCGAATCAGGACATAAACGAATGAAGGCCTTGCAGGCATCTAAATTAAAAGAGATGTAATCCGTCCGATCCTCAAGTCCCATTTTCTTAACCAAGTTCACGCTCGCCTCTGCGGCCTCACGGTTCCGCTCCGGTGTCTGATGCGCTTTCAACTCAAAGACCAGATGAAGTTTATCCAAAGACTTCGCCCGTTCCAAATAACTCTCCAATGTCGGCAAGGTCTCGCCATTCGACAAGGTCAGATCCTTCAGGTCCGCATAAGTAGAGGTCTGTATATTTTTCCCTTCAATCTCATTATCATGATAGACAACTAAAACGCCGTCAGCGGTCAAGTGTACGTCAAACTCTGAGCCATAAGCGCCTATCTCGGCTGCCCGCTCCAATGAACGGATGGAATTTTGGGCAGACCCCTCACATTTCCAATACCCCCGATGCGCAATCACCTTAGTCTGTTCTGCCCGATCCGCAACACAAGAGGTTAACAAACACAGAAAGCCCACTAACAGGGCCGACACTTTTATACAACTGTTCATCATCTTCTCCTAATATTTATTACTCCACATAAGATTAGGGGAGAGAATGTTTTTCCCTCCCGCAATCCTAGTGCTATTATTTTCCCATTTCCGAAAGATAACGCTCCGCCTCGATCGCTGCCTTACAGCCACTACCCGCAGCCGTAATCGCTTGGCGATAGTGTGGATCCGCCACATCACCAGCGGCAAAGACACCCGGTACACGTGTCCGTGGTGTTCCATCGATTGTTACGATATAACCAATCTCATCAGTCTCCACCCAAGGCTTGAAAATATCGGAGTTTGGCTTATGGCCAATCGCCAAGAAGAAACCGTCGATCGCGATGTCAACCAACGCCTCGTCAGGCTCACCCTTGCGATAAACCAAGTGAGCGCCCTCCACACCATTCTCACCAAAAAGGCCAATCGTATTATGCTCGAACATCACCTTGATATTCGGTGTATTGAATACACGCTCCTGCATCACCTTCGAGGCACGCAAATAGGGCTTACGTACGATCAGATATACCTGTTTTGCCAAACCGGCAAGATAGATCGCCTCCTCACAAGCGGTATCACCGCCACCAACGACAGCTACATTCTTCTTACGATAAAAGAAGCCGTCGCAAGTCGCACAGGCAGAAACACCCATGCCCGCATACTTCTGCTCATCTGCCAAGCCCAAATATTTAGCGGTCGCACCCGTCGCGATAATCAAGGCCTCTGTCTCAATCACCTTCTCTCCATCAATCGTCACCTTATAGGGCGCCTGACTTAAATCCGTAGAGGTTGCTATACCGACACGGATATCCGCACCAAAACGCTCCGCCTGCTTCTTCAGGTCTTCCATCAATTGAGGCCCCGTAACGCCTTCCGGATAACCGGGGAAGTTCTCAACTTCCGTCGTTGTTGTCAATTGGCCGCCCGGCTGGATGCCCTCATAGAGTACCGGACTCAAATTGGCGCGCGACGCATAGATCGCTGCCGTATAACCCGCTGGTCCTGATCCGATGATCAGGCAACGGACCTTCTCGTTCGCTGTCTCACTCATATCTCTTTCCTTTATTATATATTATCTCAAATCTATAATCTCCGCATCAGGATAATCTCCTTTCGGGAAAGTAAAAAAAGGATCGGGCTGATTCAAGCCTACCTCGATCGCATCGACCACGATCCGGGTCCGTGTTCCATTCTTCAGCTCGACCTCAATGCTGGCCGGATATTTCTTGAATTTCTCGATCCGCAACTCTATCCTCACGACGTCACTTTTCACTTTCGGTTTCAACTCAATATCGTAAACGGATTTTCCATTCGGAGCCGTGCTCTCGCCCTTGAACTCTGGCACGAAACCTTTCTGGTAACCATTCAGCAACAGCATCGGATTGGTCATTTTCAGGTCATCGCCACTCGGGGTAGTCACGTTGACCTCCTCCGAACGGGCAACATAGGCCCATTGGGTATGCCCGTCGAACCAAGTCGACACATCGGGTGTCATCAACACGAACTTATCCCCACGCATCTGGATCGTTCCCTCAAAACTCTCCCCAATATTCTGTGCTTTTGAGAAATTATTGATCGTAAACTTGGCGCTCAATCCGTTTGAGTTCTCATAAACGGCAGCAGCCTCATCCAATATCTTCTTGGCGTCTTGTGCCCATACGCCTTGCCCAAACAGGACAGAAAGCGACAAACCAACCAACGCCACGTAACGCCAAACCCTGGCTCTCATTTCTCTTGTCATTCGACTATCTTGATTTATTTCAAATTACTCAACAACTGCTCCAACGAATACTCATCCTGTATCAGGACCTGACGAGCCTTGCTGCCCTCAAACGGACCGACAATTCCCGCCGCCTCCAACTGATCCATCAACCGACCGGCACGGCTATAGCCTATAGAGAACTTACGCTGAATCAACGAGGTCGATCCCTGCTGCTGGATCACGATCAGGCGGGCTGCCTCATCAAACAGGGGATCACGCTCATGCAAATCAACCGCACCAGGCATCTTCGCCTCACCCTCGCCCACATACTCAGGCAGCAAGAAGGCGGTCGCATAACCCGGCTGATCCGCAATAAAGTTAACAATCCGTTCCACCTCCGGTGTATCCACGAATGCGCATTGTACACGAGTCGTCTCGCCGCCTTGCGAGAAGAGCAGGTCGCCACGTCCAATCAACTGGTTGGCGCCCGGCGCATCGAGAATCGTACGCGAGTCGACCATCTGCATGACACGGAACGCCATACGAGCGGGGAAGTTCGCCTTGATGATACCGGTAATAATATTGGTAGAAGGACGCTGTGTCGCGATAATCATATGGATACCCACCGCACGGGCCTTCTGGGCGATACGGGCGATCGGGGTCTCAATCTCTTTTCCGGCCTGCATGATCAGGTCGCCGAACTCGTCGATGATCACCACGATAAAAGGCATGAATTTATGTCCCTTCTGCGGATTCAAATGTCTTGAAATGAATTTAGCGTTATACTCCTTGATGTTCCGCACGTGCGCCTTCATCAGCAACTCATAGCGGTCATCCATCTCCTTGCAGACGGAGTTCAGGGTCATGATCACCTTAGTACAGTCGGTAATCACCGCCTTCTCCGCGTCGGGCAGCTTGGCCAGATAATAACGCTCCAGCTCCGCATAGATGCCGAACTCTACCATCTTCGGATCCACCAACACAAATTTCAATTCTGAGGGATGTTTCTTATAAAGCAATGAGGTAATCACGGCGTTCAAGCCCACGGATTTTCCCTGTCCTGTCGCGCCGGCCACCAGGAGGTGCGGCATCTTGCAAAGGTCGAACATGAAGATCTCGTTAGTGATCGTCTTACCCAAAACAACCGGCAAGTCATATTTCGATTCCTGGAACTTGCGTGTAGCGACAACCGATTGCATGGAGACGATCTGCGGGTCCTTGTTCGGCACCTCGATACCGATCGTACCCTTGCCCGGCATCGGGGCGATGATACGGATACCCAAAGCAGAGAGGTTCAAGGCGATATCATCCTCCAGGTTCTTGATCTTCGAGATACGCACGCCCGTGTCGGGGATCACCTCATACAACGTGATGGTCGGGCCGACCGTCGCCTTGATCGAGGCGATGCTGATGCCAAAGCTCTCCAGCGTCTGCTTGATACGTTTCTGGTTCGCGTTTTGCTCGTCCATATCGATCTGACGCTCATTAATATCGTATTTCTTCAGAAGATCGATCGTCGGGTTCTTGAACGAGGAGAGATCCAGCTTCGGATCGTAATCCCCTTGGGCCGACTCGTCATAGTATTCCTCATCGCCAACCGGCACCTCAACGACCAACCCGTTCTCGTCTACCTTCTCGGACACGTATTCTTCCTCTTTGGCGACTGTCACCTCAAAATTCTCGTCCGTTCCTTCCCTCTTCTCCTCAACCTCCGGCTCGTCAATCTGGTCAACCGGGTCCGACCGGCGCTCTTGCGCCAGCTCCGCCTCGGCTTTCTCCAGCTCGGCCTCCGTGTCGAACAACCGTTCCTCATCATCCGCTGGCCGGAACTCGCGGGGTTCCTCCTCGACCGGTTCCTCTACCTTGTCGGGCTTTTCCCCCGGCTGACGCTTAAAGCGCCCCAGCCAACCGAACGAGAAGAGACCTTGCAGGAAAGGGATGGTCTTGGGACTCATGAACACGGCGATCACCATGAAAGAGCCCAGCAACACCAGGATCGTTCCCGGAATCCCGACATTCGCCACCAGCACTTCCGATATATAATAACCATGCTGTCCACCCAAATAGATAAAGGAATCCTCATAGCCACTGATAAAGACGAAGGCGAAGAATACCGATCCCCAAATCAGGATAGCGGCGCACGACAGGAACCGTTTGATCAACGAGACCCGGCTCAACCCCATCAGCTTCGCGCCCACCGATCCCAGGAAAAAGAGCAAGGCGAACGAAGACAAGCCAAACAGGCGGTTCATCAACAGATCCGCCAGGAAAGCGCCCCTCACGCCCGTCCAGTTCTCAACAGCACCACGGTTTATCAGCAGGTCGCCCAAGGGAATATTTTGCACCAGGCTCTGATCCGCCGCTCCCGTAAAGAAAAACGAGATCAACGCCAAAGCGACATAAATCGTCACCATGACCAATATCAAGCCCGTGATAAAGCTGGTTCGCTCATTCGTCAAAAAGGTCTTAATGGCTTGAAACAGGCTCTTACCGTCCCGTTTCGTCGCCGTATTTGTTTTCTTAACCATAATGGATTTTCACGTCTAACAGTTCATTCGTGCAAACCTACATAAAAAAGATCGTTTTTGCGTCAGTTCACGCCATAAAAATTACAACAAATGCCCTTCAAGGCACGCAAGTCGGTTTTCGAGGAACTCGAGAAGATCGCCGACATATCCGCCCTCTCCAAGGAGGACCAGGA
>USAD01000056.1 GCA_900552415.1 uncultured Parabacteroides sp. | reverse complement strand
ACGCGTCGAAGTTGTTGCTCGACTTACGTGAGAACCCGAAGCGTTACGTTCACTTCTCCGTATTTTGATAAATAGCGCATAAAACTTGAAAAAAGTTAAAAAAGCTATAATCGAAAAGAGAAGATAAGGGAAGAAATGACCAATTGTTTCACGGTCTGACCTCGTTTAATATCTGTGATTTTAGGCGGGTTATCGGTACTTAAGGCCTTGTTTGGGCCGTGAAACAATTGGAGTTGTTTCGATAGAATGAGAGTTAAGATATTGATACTCTTTTGTTTGTTTATAAGTTGTTGAGGCTTAGAATAATATTAAATAATCAATAAAACCAAGCGGAAGACCACTTTTTTTTTCGGATTTTATTTGTGTTCTTTGTATTCCATTTCAGTGTAAAATTAAGTTTAGCGGAAGATAGTTATCATGCAAGGGGACTGCCAGATTTTATGGAATAAATGCTTAGCGGTAATCAAGGATATCGTGCCTGAGGCCGCCTTTAATACTTGGTTTAAACCAATTATCCCATTGTCGTACGAGGGGAATAAGTTTACGATCCAGGTGCCTAGCCAGTTTTTCTATGAATATTTGGAAGAAAAGTATGTGGGGCTCTTGCGTGCCGCCATTTATAAAGAAATTGGTGAAGGCACAAGAAAAATTCGTCAATGTATTGAAAGTGACGATTTACCGTGTCTTTGGACAAGGGACGATCTTGAACTATCGTGTGATGGTAGACAAGTCGACCGGTGGCACGGTGGATTATCCAGCCGAGAATGCTGCCGCAAATGCCGGTATGCGTAAGCAACCCATGCCGAATGTTACTCATGCTCCGAATCCTTTCGTGTCGGTTATGCCACAGGATCTCGATCCGCAGCTGAACCCTAAGTACAGCTTCGAGAATTATTTTGAGGGAACAAGTAACAGGCTTGTCCGTACGGCAGGTGAGGCGGTAGCCCAGAATCCGGGAAAGACGACTTTTAATCCCTTGTTTATCTTTGGCCCTTCAGGCGTGGGTAAGACACACTTGTGTCATGCCATTGGGCGTCGTATCCGTGAGTTGCATCCGCAAAAGAAGGTGCTTTATGTTACTTCGCACTTGTTCCGCGTGCAGTTTACTGACGCAATCCGTAAGAATACGACGAATGATTTCCTGAATTTTTATCAGAATATCGATGTCTTGCTGTTGGATGATATCCAAGAGTTGATAGGCATGGATAAGACCCAGAATACATTCTTCCATATTTTTAATCACCTGCATCAGTTGGGTAAGCAGCTGATCCTGACTTCGGATAAGGCTCCGGTAGACTTGCAGGGTATGGAAGAGCGCTTGATTACGCGTCTGAAGTGGGGCTTGACGGCCGAGTTGAGCCGCCCTGATCTGGACTTGCGTAAGAAGATCCTGAAGAATAAGATCAATCATGATGGTATTGTTATTCCTGATGAGGTATTCAATTTCATTGCGAACAACGTGACAGAGAATGTACGTGATTTGGAGGGTATCCTTGTCTCATTGATGGCGAATGCCGTGATCAATAATCGTGAGATTGATCTTTCGTTGACGAAGCGTGTCGTGAGCCAGGCGGTTCACTTGGAGAAGAAACAGCTCTCTGTTCAAATGATCCAGGAGACAGTATGCAAGTATTTCAACCTGGAGCAGGCGACAATCCAGACAAATTCCCGCAAGCGGGAGGTGGTTCAGGCGCGTCAGATTACGATGTACTTGTCGAAGAAATATACGGACAGCTCATTCTCGAGCATTGGCAAGATTGTGGGAAAACGCGATCATGCGACAGTCCTTCACGCTTGCAAGACCATAAAAGACCAGATCGAGACCAACAAGTCGTTCCGGGCATCGGTTGAGGAGATAGAGGCATTGTTGAAAAATTAAGGGATTACATTGTTGTTTTTGAGGAGGGTCGACGCCTGGGTCTGAATGGGCCCGGGCGGCGATTTGACGTGCCTGAATGTCGGGTAAACTGTTTCTTTTTGGTCGATATTCGTTTATGAAAGATGCTTGTGATGCCGTCAAAAATATATACATTTGAGGGCGGAAGTATGGGCTTCCCTTTAAAAAGAAAATAATAAAAAAATAATATAACCGTGGATCGTAAGATTTATACTTTTGATGAGGCTTTTAAGGCTTCAATGGATTATTTTACTGGCGATGAGCTTGCCGCGAAGGTGTGGGTCAACAAGTATGCCCTGAAGGACGCTTTCGGCAATATCTATGAGCAATCGCCAAAAGATATGCATCATCGTTTGGCGGGTGAGATTGCCCGTGTGGAAAAGAACTATCCGAACCCGCTTTCGGAACAAGAGTTGTTTGATCTTTTCGATCATTTCCGTTATATCATCCCTCAGGGAAGCCCTATGACCGGGATCGGTAACGATTTTCAGATCGCTTCGTTATCTAACTGTTTCGTGATCGGTATTGATGGTATGGCCGATTCGTATGGCGCCATTATCCGGATCGATGAGGAACAGGTGCAATTGATGAAACGCCGGGGCGGTGTGGGTCATGACCTGTCGCATATCCGTCCGAAAGGCTCACCGGTCAAGAACTCGGCTTTGACCTCAACAGGATTGGTCCCTTTCATGGAGCGTTATTCTAACTCGACTCGCGAGGTGGCTCAGGATGGTCGTCGGGGCGCGTTGATGTTGAGTGTCTCGATCAAGCACCCGGACTCGGAGTCGTTTATTGATGCGAAGATGACTGAGGGTAAGGTGACGGGCGCGAACGTTTCTGTTAAGATTGACGATGAGTTCATGCGGGCGGTGATTGGAAATGAGACATATCGCCAGCAGTATCCGATTGATGCCGCAGAGCCTCTTTATGCGAAAGATATTAATGCTGCCGCTTTATGGCATAAGATCATACACAACGCTTGGAAATCGGCGGAGCCTGGTGTTCTTTTTTGGGATACGATCCTGCGTGAGTCCGTCCCGGACTGCTATGCGGATTTGGGCTTCCGGACGGTGTCAACTAATCCTTGTGGTGAGATCCCCTTGTGTCCATACGATAGTTGCCGTTTGCTCGCTATCAACCTTTATTCTTATGTGGTCAATCCTTTCACGAAGGAGGCCTATTTCGATTTTGACCTGTTCAAGAAGCATGTCGCTTTAGCGCAAAGGATCATGGATGATATTATCGATCTCGAATCGGAGAAGATTGAGAAGATCCTTGAGAAGATCGATTCCGATCCCGAATCGATGGAGGTTAAGCAGAGCGAGCGTCATTTGTGGGAAAAGATACAGCGTAAGACCTTGATGGGACGCCGTACAGGTGTGGGTATTACGGCCGAGGGTGATATGCTGGCTGCTCTTGGTTTGCGTTATGGCTCGGACGACGCGATTGATTTTGCGGAGAAGGTACAGAAAACATTGGCATTGGCCGCTTACCGTTCGTCTGTTGAATTGGCAAAAGAGAGAGGCGCATTCGAGATCTTTGACGCTAAGCGGGAGGAGAAGAATCCCTTTATTGGCCGTTTGCGTGAGGCCGATCCGGAGTTGTATGCCGATATGTTGAAATACGGTCGTCGTAACATCGCTTGTTTGACAATCGCTCCAACCGGTACGACAAGTTTGATGACACAGACCACGTCAGGTATTGAGCCGGTCTTCCTGCCGGTTTACAAACGCCGTCGTAAGGTGAATCCGAACGATACGGAGGCTCGTGTGGACTTCGTGGATGAGACTGGCGACGCATTTGAGGAATACATCGTCTTCCATCATAAGTTTGTTACTTGGATGATGGCGAATGGCTATTCAACGATCAAGCGTTATACGCAGGAGGAGATTGATGAGCTGGTCGCTAAATCGCCATATTATAAAGCGACCTCGAACGATGTGGATTGGTTGCAGAAGGTCCGGATGCAAGGACGTATCCAGAAATGGGTAGATCATTCGATCAGTGTTACGATCAATCTTCCGTCTACTGTCTCGGAGGAATTGGTTAATGAGTTGTATATCGAGGCTTGGCGTTGTGGTTGTAAGGGCTGTACGGTCTATCGTGATGGTTCCCGCTCGGGTGTCCTGATCGCTGCCGACAATAAGAAGAAGAAAAAGGATGATTGCATGCAGCCGCCAGTGATTGTCTCGACACGTCCTCGTGAGTTGGAGGCTGATGTGGTGAAATTCCAGAACAATAAGGAAAAATGGATTGCCTTTGTCGGTTTGCTGAATGGCCGGCCTTATGAGATCTTTACCGGTTTGGCTGATGACGATGAGGGTATCATGTTGCCTAAGAATGTTGTCAAGGGTTCGATCATTAAGAGCTATGACGAGGATGGCAAGAAACATTACGATTTCCAGTTCAAGAATAAGAGAGGTTACAAGATGACTATCGAGGGATTGGATGGTAAGTTCAATCCGGAGTATTGGAACTATGCGAAATTGATCTCGGGCGTGTTGCGTTATGGTATGCCGATCGATCAGGTCATCAAGCTTGTACAGGGGATGGAGCTGAATAGCGAGTCTATCAATACTTGGAAGAATGGTGTTGAGCGGGCTTTGAAGAAATATCTTCCGAATGGAATGGCGGCTAAGGGACAGCAATGCCCGAATTGCGGATTGGAGACTTTGGTTTATCAAGAGGGCTGCCTGATCTGTACCAATTGTGGTGCTTCCCGTTGCGGATGATGTTTTTTGAGTAGACTGAATTAACCTGTATTATCATGAGGATCACATTTCATATTAATTTTCATACGGTTTGGGGCCAACGGTTGTATGTCGTTGGCAACATACCAGAACTGGGAAGTTGGGAATCGGCGATTGCGAAGCCGATGACCCATGTGGGAAATGGCGACTGGGTCTTGGACCTGGAGATCAGGCATGTCCCCGAGAGCTTGGAATATCGTTATCTCCTGAACGCCGACGATCATCTGTTGTTCGAGGAATGGGAACGAAACCACGTGTTGAGGCTTGACGCCGGAGTTCCGGCTTATGTGCTTTTTGATACTTGGCAGGTGAAGCCTGAGCATGTAGCTTTCTATTCTTCCGCGTTTACAAAAGGCTTTTTTGCCCGTTCTGGTCATGCGCCGAAGCGGGTTTCCCAAGGCCGGAAATTGATATTGAAAGTGTTTGCCCCATGTGTCGAGCGGCATCATGAGTTGGCCATTTTGGGTGATGTGCCCTCTTTGGGTTCTTGGGAAGTCGGACGGGCAATCCGGATGGATGACTCCGCCTTTCCGGAATGGTCTGTGGAGTTGGATGCCGAGCTCATAGGATCACGATTCGAGTATAAGTTTCTGGTAATCGACCGGACGACGGGCGAAGTGGTCCGTTGGGAAACGGGAGAGAACCGGGTTTGTGATTTGCCTTCCGTAGGAGAGGAGGAGACAATCGTTCTTTCCGGTATGATGTTCCATGATGACGAAACCAATTGGAAATGCGCCGGTACTGTTATCCCGCTTTTCTCACTTCGGTCAGAGCATGATTTTGGTATCGGTGATTTTGGTGACCTGCGGCTTATGGTCGACTGGGCGCACGAGACAGGGCAGAAGATTCTCCAGATCCTGCCGGTGAACGATACGCCCACGACTCGTACTTGGAACGATTCTTATCCTTATAGCGCGATCTCCATATATGCCTTGCATCCCGTCTATCTGGATGTCTCGTCGTTTGACTTGGGAGATCTGGACCGGATGGCTTATTATGAGCGGATCCGTCAGGAGTTGAACGCTCAGGATGCGATCGATTATGAGAATGTCCTGAAATATAAGTTGGCTTATTGCCAGGAGTATTGGGCTCGCGAGCGAGAGCGGATCGAATCGTCGGATTCTTTCCGGACCTTCCGGGAGGAGAATGAGGACTGGTTGATGCCTTATGCTACCTACTGTTATCTGCGTGACAGTTACGGGACTTCCGATTTTACTAAATGGGAAGGTAACTCTTTATATAATAAGACTCGAGTACGTGCGTTGTGCTCGCCGGAGAGTGAGGCTTGGGAGGAGATCTCTTTCTCTTACTTCCTGCAATATGAGGCAAGCCGCCAGTTTAAGGCGGCGTCAGACTATGCTCGGAGCAAACAAGTCGTGCTAAAAGGCGACTTGCCGATTGGGGTCAATCGTACCGGTGTGGAAGCTTGGACGGAGCCTGATTATTTCAATATGAACGGGCAAGCGGGTGCGCCACCGGATGACTTCTCTGTCAATGGCCAGAACTGGTTCTTTCCGACATATAACTGGGAAGCGATGGCACGTGATGGATATCGCTGGTGGAAGAACCGTTTCCATCGTCTGGAGGAATATTTTGATTGTTTCCGGGTGGATCATATTCTTGGTTTCTTCCGGATTTGGGAGATTCCGTCGGAGTATGTCCAGGGCTTGTGTGGCCATTTTAACCCGGCGTTGCCCTTTACCGTTGAGGAGATTTCTTCTTATGGTTTCCACTTTGATGAGTTGCGGCATACTCGTGCCCAAATCAATGGAGCTTATCTGCAAGAACTGTTTGGCGAGGATGCGGAAGAGGTGCTCAATACTTTCCTGGTGCCTGTTTCCGCCAGCCATTATGCGTTGAAGCCCTATTGCGATACGCAGCGCAAGGTGGAGACTCTTTTCCTGGGCAGGACAGACGAAAAGTCGCTTCGGGTTCGTGACGGGCTCTATGCGATCGCCAACGAGGTCCTGTTCTTGCGTGATCCGAACGATAAGTTTAAATGGCATCCGAGAATTTCGGCCAATGCCTCTTATGCTTATCGGGAACTGGGAGCGGAGGATCGCTATGCCTTCGACCAACTCTATTGGCATTTCTTCTATCATCGACATAATGATTTCTGGAAGGAGACAGCCTTGCGACGCCTCTCTCCGTTACTTGGTTCCACCAGCATGTTAATCTGCGGAGAGGATCTGGGTATGATCCCGGCTTCAGTTCCGGAGGTCATGCATAAGGAACAGATCTTCAGCCTGGAGGTGGAACGGATGCCGAAGTCGGCGAACCGGGAGTTTACCGATATGTTTAATCTGCCTTATCATTCGGTTTGTACGACCTCGACTCACGATATGTCGCCCCTGAGAAGCTGGTGGAAAGAGGATCAGGGCAAAACCCAGCGTTATTACAACCAGGTGCTTGGTCGTTTTGGTGCGGCACCGGCGGAATGTATGGCGGAATTGGCGGGTGAGATTATCTCCAACCACCTGAAGACCCGCTCGATGTTGGCAATTATCCCATTGCAGGATTGGTTCGCTATCGATGACTCGATCAAGCGGCCCGATACCGAATCTGAGCGTGTGAATATTCCCGCCATCTCGCCCTATTATTGGCGTTATCGGATGCATGTCTCGTTGGAGCGCCTGATGGACGAGAAGAGTTTTAACGGGAAGGTGGCCCAGCTTGTCCGGGAGTCCGGGCGATGAGATCCGGCGTGGAAACGCCTCTTTAGAATCGGTATCGTAAGCGATTAATAACAGGCATTTTGGTGTCTTAACAATGCCTGTTCAGTTTGGCTTATGATGGGCGATATGACAGGTCCGTATGTGAGGTCTTTCACATACGGACCTGTTTTTTCTTTATTGAATCGCCTTGTCCGTATAATAATGGATCATCTGGACGATGGCCTCCTGGCAGGCGGGACAGAAGGGTGCGTAGTCGCGCATCATGCAATGATCCATTGGGCGATAGATCCCTTTGGGTACATAGCCGCCGCCCTCGAAGACGCCTGCCTTATCCATGTAAGGCTCCTCGAGCGGAGTGGGGATCGGCGTGCCGGCCGGGAGGAGATGTTTCCATTTCGAGTCGAAGTCAACCAATGTGGTGATGTTGGGTTCCCAAGGCTCGAACTTCAGGTTATAGAATTCCTCGTAAGCGACCTCGGAAGTAAAATACTCGTCAGCCAGGCCAGCGAAGCTATGTCCGAACTCATGTGCGAAGACGGAAAGGGTATGGGCATTGTCGGCCGTGCCGATGGCATAGAAGTTGTACATGCCGCCACCGCCGTAGGTATCGGTGTTGACTAGAATGAAGATGGCGTCGCACGGGGTTTCCCAGACGGCGTCGCGGATGGCCTTCATGTCGGGCGTGGTCAGGTAACGGTCGATGCCGAAGGTGTAATAGCCGGAGTTGAGGGCGGTATTCTTGAAGACACCCTTGCCGGACGAGTCGGTCCCGGATTCCTCAGAGGGTAGGTTTACGGCATAGACGTTGAACTCTTCCCGGTATTGATCGAAAGGCGGGGTCTTGAAGAGCGCTTCGGTGAAGCGACGGGCGTCCGCCTCGAACTTGGCCTGCTCCTCGGCCGTGTAGCCTTCAGGGATAAATACCAGGTCTACCTTCTCGGTCGCCTCGCCTTTGGATTGGATGGTCACGACAGGATTCTTTCGCAACGGGCTCCGGTCGATGAAGATGCTCGACGGGTCGATCTCCTGTTCCAGCAGGGGATGAAAGCGCATGTCGTCGCGTTCACGGGCGCTCAGCTCAAGGCGGACAGTCACCTTGGGATAGGGGATGGAGACGCTGTTGCTCCAGGCTTGCGTCTCGTTCCGGGCCTGCGCGGTGGTGCGCCATTCCTCGAAAAGGGTATTGAAGCCTCTCGAGTAGATCAGCTTGCCCGAGGCCTTGTCATAGACCTTCACGAAATAGCCGCCGTAATTGAACGGGTCGACCAGGTTCTTGTGCGGGCCACTCCAGACGGGTTCTTCCCGCAGTTGTTGGATGCCGGCTGTTTGCTCTTCGCTATTGCCGCTGAGGATGAAATCGACGCGGAGGCTCTTACCGGTAAAATAGGTATCGTAGTCGCCTTGGGCCATGAGTGACAAGGAGCCGCACAAGCCGAGGGCGAGAAGGATAAATCGTTTGATCATCATAATGTTATTCTAATAGGTTTCACTTGCTCTTTAATTATTCATAACCTCTTACTCCCTGATCCGTATCTCCTGTTCCGGTAATTGTCCGGCACGGGTAGTGTTGAGGGTCGCTTTCAGGGAAAGCGGGTTCTCGCCATAGATACGCACCGTAAACTCTACCTCGTTGGAGGATTCCCCTTGGGCATAGCCCAGCTCCTTATGATACTCATGGTTGGGCTCTTGGCTGTCGGCAGGCCGCCACGGCTTGGGTTGGGTAAGCGACTCGTTGAGCACCTGATAGTTGGGGCGCTCGCCCTCGGTTGCCTGGCCGGTGAAGGTGACGTTGAGCCGGTCGGGCTTGACGATCTTGACCAGATGGGCCTGCTTGAGGGCGGTCGGCAGCTTGCCGATGTTCTTATAGGTCAGGCGCACCCGATAGTCGGTCGAGTCGGTGCGGTAGCTCTTGATCTTCTTCACCTCGTAGTCGCCCCATTCCAGGCGGGGAAGGTGCTTGATCATCGCCAGGTTGAAAAGCGCCTCGTTCTTGATCCAGGGCTCGACGTGGCCCGAGGGTGCGTTCTGAGAGAAGAACTTCGGATCCCAACCACCGATCTCGACGGCGCCCAGCGTTGGATGCTGGAAAGCGGTCCAGTTGGTGAAGCCGCGGCCCTGGTTCTCTCGCTCGTCCCAGATCAGCTGGTCCAGCTCGTCTTTCTCGCCGTCCTGGTTGTAGTCCTCCTTGGGCTTGCCGTTGTCCCAGATCTCGTCTCCATACCAGATAGCGC
Source organism: uncultured Parabacteroides sp. (assembly GCA_900552415.1). Taxonomy (GTDB): domain Bacteria; phylum Bacteroidota; class Bacteroidia; order Bacteroidales; family Tannerellaceae; genus Parabacteroides; species Parabacteroides intestinipullorum. The sequence goes on along the minus strand of USAD01000056.1, from coordinate 2,666 downwards.
CATAATAGAAATAGCCGAAATCAGGCCCGTGGCCGAAAAGTGGTGTCGGCGTGCGGTCGCCATTGTAGGCCACGTAGACATCGCCCGCCTTCTCATAGCCGGTGATGCTCTTGCCCACCTGGTCAAAATGCTTGTACCATTCGAGATCCTCGGGATACATGCGCTCCTCGGGGGCGGAGGTGCTTGGGGCACGCAGGTGCATCGGTACGCGGGTATCCATTGAGTTGACGACGTAGATGTTGGGGTTCTCCAGCAGGAAGGTGACGACCGAGCGGGTCTCGATCTCGCTTAGCGGGAAGGTGCCGGCCGTGTTTTGCGACCAGCCATGTCCCGTGGCCTCGTACATCGGTCGCCAGTTCTCCGGATAGTTGCGGTGCAGGTCGAGGCCGCCAATGCCGTCTTCGCCAATCTTACCGTCACCGTCATGGTCAATGCCCTCGCTGACCACCTTATATTCGCCCTTACCCTTGCCAACATATTTCATGATACGTCCGCTCTTGTCGCGTGGGTCGATGATGTAGTCGCCCTCTGGATCCTTGTAGCGCATCCGCAGGATCTTGCCGTCGCCATTCAGGTCGATGGGCGGGTCCTCGTCCAGCAGGCCGTCGCCGCCGTTGTCGGTCGGTCGGACGGTGCTCCGGTTGGCCTGTGCGGTATGCATATAGAGGTTATGCCCGTCGGGATTGTTGATGGGGCGGAGGTAGATGGTATTGTTATCGATCACCCGGGTGATCTCCGGGTCTTTGCCGTAGTTGTCGAGCAGGTGGCTCATGAGCCAGAGGACGGACTCGGCGCTGCTCACCTCGCCGCTGTGGCGGTTACCCTCGAAATAGGCGGCCGGCTTATCGGTTGCCTTGCCGGTTTTCTTGTTGGTGACGGTCATCTGGAGGATTGGTCGCCCCTCATAGCTGGTAGCTACCTCATAGAGGTCGACCAGATCGGGATATTGGGCGGCAAAACGCTTCATGTGATGATAGATCACCTCCGACGAATGGAACTTGTCGAAGGTCAGCCGGTCGGTCGGCTCATACTCGACGTGCGGATCGTGGACTTTCGGGAAGAAACTAATGCCGTGGCGGTAACCTCCGACCGTATAAAAACGGCTGGTATCGGCCTCGGGGAAAGCAGGTCGTTCGAGGGGGCGGATCTCTTGTGCCGCCATCATCAGCGCGGGGGCCAGCAACGTGGCCAGTGCCATCGCTTTTCTAGTTCGTCGGATTCTCATAATAATTCAGGATTTAAAGTGTTTGACCTGGGACAAATGTAACGGAGATCCCGGAGATAAGCAAGCGTCCTTCTGTTTATTCTTGGCGTTTGGCTGTTGCGTTTGGCCGGATGGTGGAAAATCCAGAACGGCGTGCCATTCTGTCAGTTCGAGGCCTCCGCCGATCAGAACAGCTTGCCATTCTGTCAGTCCGAGTGCTCCGCCGGTTAGAACGGTGCGCTGTTCCGGTTGTCCGAGTGCTCCGCCGATCAAAACGGCTTGCCGTTCTGGTTGTCCGAGTGCTCCGCCGATCAAAACGGCTTGCCGTTCTGGTTGTCCGAGGTCTCCGCCGGTCAAAACAGCGCGCTGTTCTGGTCATCCGAGGTCTCGCCGGACCTGCTCCGGGACTTTGCCTGCCCGTTAACTTGTAACAATTTCTTAATTTGTTGTCATGGTTTTGTAAAATCTTTGCATTTTTCCTGTTATATCAGCCCTTTACTTTCGCGATAGTTTTAAAGCAAGGTTAAAAGTATATAGTAAACTACTGATTATTGACGATAATTAAAACGTGTCATGAGAAGAGGTGTTTCGGTTGTGTTATTGGGCTTGTCGATCGCTTTCAGCGCGAATGCCTTGGATATAAAAGGAAAAATCAAGGACCGGAAGTCGGGCGAGGAAATTATCGGCGCGACGGTCTGCCTGAAGGAGGATCCGACGAAAGGGGTGGTCTCGGGGCTTGACGGCAGTTTCTCTTTGTCGTTGAAAGAGGGACAGACGCTGGTCTGTTCTTATATCGGTTATAAGCCGGTCGAGTATGTCGTCCGGCAGAAGGAGGGCGAGGTCCTGATCGCGATGGAGAGCATGGACGTCGAGCTCGACGAGGTGGTGGTCGTTGGCCGCAACCCGGGTCGTACGGAGGCTGGCGCACGTGGCATCGAGCGTCAGGCGATGAACGTGGTGAACGTGATGAGCGCTAAGGCGATCGAGTTGTCGCCCGATATCACGGTGGCCAACGTCATCCAGCGCATGTCGGGCGTGACGATTGAGCGTAACAGTAGCGGCGAGGGGCAGTACGCCATCTTGCGCGGTATGGACAAGCGCTATAATTATACCCTGATCAATGGCGTGAAGATCCCGAGTCCCGACAACAAGAACCGCTTCGTGCCGCTGGATATTTTCCCTTCCGAGATGCTGGACCGCCTGGAGGTGACCAAATCATTGACGGCCAATATGGAGGGCGACGGTATCGGTGGCGCGGTGAACCTGATCATGAAAGACGCGCCGTCGGAGCGGCAGTTTACGGCCAATCTCTCGACCGGTTATAACTCCATGTATCTCGACCGCGATTTCCAGTCGTTCAACAACGGGGCGATCGTCAAGCAGTCTCCTTACGAGGCAAAAGGTTTTCCGGAAGATAACCGGGTGACGATGGACGACTTTACGCCCGGCAACATGCGGATGA
>USAD01000055.1 GCA_900552415.1 uncultured Parabacteroides sp. | reverse complement strand
CAAATGTCTCCGGTCTGGATTTCGGATCAGCCAAGGCCTTGATGGTCTCGGCGCGGTCTTTAGCGGAAACGCCGGTTGAGCAGCCTTCTAATTTATCGATAGTCACCGTGAAAGGCGTACCTAATACAGAGGTGTTGTTGCTGACTTGATGTGGGAGGTCTAACTCCTCGCAACGTGAGATCGTAATGGGCGCGCACAAGACGCCTCTCGCGTTTTTGAGCATGAAATTGATTTTCTCGGGGGTGACTTTTTCCGCAGCGATGATCAGATCGCCCTCGTTCTCGCGGTCCTCATCATCAACGACGATGATGAATTTGCCCTCCTTGAAATCCTCAATAGCCTCTTCGATGGTGTTCAGTTTAATTTCACTCATATTATTTGATCGATTACTTAATCTGTTATTTTTACAAAGATACTTTTAAATTATTATCCCGACATAAAATCGGGGATGATTAAGCTTTATTGTCACTCTTTTCGCCCGCGTTGATAATCTCTATCAGTTCCAAGCTCGTTTTTTGTATCGCCTGTATGTCGTGGCGCAGCAATTTCCGTTGATAAGTCGCCAACAGATAGACAGGGATACTGATCGGAAGGGCCAACAATCCGAAAAGTAGACCTTTATTTCCCTCAAGCTTGGGATTAAGCTTATGATACCCGCTGATAATCGGGTAATCCATTAATTTATTGAGCAACAAATTCTGGTCGGAATTCGAGAGCTCTTCTACGATATCTTCCATTTCAAGGGCGATTTTTTCAGCGGCATGGTCACGTCCGCCATTCTTCCAGAAAAGAAGATAATTCAGCCAGCGTTTATGTGCCGCCAAGAATTTTGCGCACTCCTCTGCCAACTGTTCAAGACGAGGAGTGATCGCCGCGTAATCGGGAGCGTAAATAATCACCTCCTTACGTTCAATCTTACGTCCGGAACGTTTACCGATGATGTTTTTCAAAGCGTTCAGATAGGTATCGGCGTTCAAAATGACGGAGTCCTTAACCGCCTTGTAGGTTAGGAAAATACCCATAGGTGTAAGGACGGCGGAGCTTAACCACATGCCTTGCCAGGCCGGCCATACGCCATCACGTGCCATCTTGTAGCCCATATTATCGATAATATAATAGAAAATGAAAAGGATGACGGAAATGACAACGGGCATACCCAATCCTCCTTTACGTATGATGGCTCCCAAAGGGGCGCCGATAAAGAAAAATACCAGGCAAGCAAAAGAGAGCGTGAACTTCTTATGCCACTCCGTCATGTGGCGGCGTATTTTCGCCGCTTCCGTGCCGACAGTCGAGGCCCGGAAATAATAATCTGTCCGAATATTCTCGATGGCAGACTTTGTCCGATTCAGAACGGAGGCTTTACCGCTGGGTGTCAGAGACTGGTAAATACTCTCGAAATCGGTATCCGGAGAAGATTCAGCTTCGAAAAGAGGTGTGACTTCCGCTCTGAGCAGGGAATCCTTTTGGTCCGGATTTTCTTTGGCGGGTGTTTTGAAGCTTTTCAGATAAGAACCGTCGTAAAGATTGTCCGCGTTGATGATTCGGATGCTATCGAGTTTGCAATTCATGGAATCAATAGACAGTTGCAGGTCTTTCAAGTTCTTGCCAAGATATTGATTTTGCATGAAAGACTCGTCCGTGCGGTTGAAATTGGCGTCGAATTCGATCAGGATGTCCTTCGTCGAGAAACTTTCTCGCCTGTAGGGGACCGCTTTAGTCGTTTGCGAAGTCTTCTCCTGTCTTTTCAGGTTCTCAAAAGATTCGCCATTATATAAGGAAAGAATAAGGAACAATTTGTCGGCAGAGGTTTTCAGCCGTCCAGAATCCGCGACGATTACTCTCGCATTGTTGAAACCTTCCGAGTAATCGTAGATCATCAAGTCTTTTAGGAGTCCTGTTTTAGTATCCTTATGCTTGACATAAACATTGAAACCAGGGATATCTTTATAAAAAGAACCTTCAGGAATATCAAGTTCCGGTGATTTTTGGCGCATGGAATAGAGAAGCGTATAAAGCTTGACTTGCGCGATGGGCATGACATTATTCTGGAAAAAAAAGGCCCCGACACTGATCATTCCAATCGTGATAATTAAGGGGCGCATGATATGAATAAGAGAAACGCCGGCTGATTTCATGGCTAGAAGCTCCAGGCGCTCACCCAAATTACCGAAAGTCATCAATGAGGCTAGCAAAATCGCTAAAGGTAAGGCCATCGGGACGAGAAACAGGGCCGCATAGAAAAACATCTCGCCTAAAACGAGAATGCTTAATCCTTTTCCGACCATATCGTCAATGTACCGCCAAAGGAATTGCATCAGTACGATGAACAGACATATGCCGAAGGTCATGAAAAACAACGGCAGGAATGTCTGAAGCATGAAAGAATATAATCGTTTTATCTTTAACATTTGCTCGAAGTCTTGTTGAGTGGGCAAAAATAATGTAAAAAACGATAATACTCGACAGGGTACCGTTAAAACAACCCTAAATGCCTAATGTTCTTTTCAACGCCTCTACTTGAGTATCCCACAAACTGATAGAGTCTTTTTTATCTTCCGGCTCGGTGAAGTCTGTTATTTCAAGAGCTGTTGATCCTGTTAGTTCGATATTATGGATCATGAATTCGAAATAGGCGTTTTCGTCATCTTCGTCTTTCCATCTGAAACGGGCCCTTTTGCCGGGGTCGCAAATTATCATTTCAGCTTCTTGTGTGTCTTTCTTCCATCTGAAGATATAATTATTGCCATGTATGGTAACTTCGTCCGCAAACCAAGACGACAATCCTAAAGCACTGGTTACATGATTCCATAAACTACGTTTGGAGACTTTATCAAAAATGTATTCAATGTGGAATTTCTCTTTTTTCATGGGATTATCTCTTTATTTGGATTGCAAGGAACGAAAAAAAAACAGGAAAAGCAAATTTTTTACAGGAAAATCATTCTAATTATTAAGCGATTAAGAATATCCTTTCAAATTAGTTGTAAAAAAAGAGCCTGACCTATTGCGCGGGAAGAAAATAATGTCTAATTTTGCATCGTCAATCAAGGAGATATGGCGAGATAGCTCAGCTGGTTAGAGCGCATGATTCATAATCATGAGGTCCCCGGTTCAATCCCGGGTCTCGCTACGAATGAGAAGTCTCACGGTTTTTTCCGTGGGGCTTTTTTATTGCCGCTTGTGATGATACGTCGGGCTTTTTTGCGGAGTTGAGTCTTTGGATAAACTTCAGAAAGTCCTTGACAGGTGAAGAAGAAAATGGTATCTTATAAAAAGTATCATATTAATTGCATAAGTGGTTGATTTTTGATAAATTTGCGCGGGTTGATGAAAAAGGGAGGGGGCGGCAAGGTCCCCTTTTTTTGTCCGTGACTGGCAAAAGATATAAATTCGATAGGTATATGATAGACAAAGTTACATTGGTTCGATTAATCGAGGATAAATTGGCGGATTCGGAGAATTATTTAGTGGATGTCATTTTCAAGCCGGATAATCTGATTGTCGTGGAGATTGATAATGACGAGGCGGTTAGTATTGAGGATTGCGCTGATTTGAGTAACTATCTCGAGGAATGTTTGGGCGATGAACTCTCGTCTTTTGATCTGGAAGTAGGATCCGCGGGTATTACCGCACCTTTTAAGTTGTTACGGCAATATCAAAAGAATATTGGTAACGAGGTTGAGGTCCTGTTGAAAAAAGGAGAGAAGCTGACCGGCGTCTTGAAATCAGTGAATGAGGAAGGGATCGTTTTGACAGTGGTGAAGAAGGTCAAGCCGGAAGGCGCAAAGCGGAAAATAGAGGTAGAGGAGGATCTATCATATGTTTTCGATGATATTAAGCAGACAAAATATTTAATCAGATTCAAATAAAATTTATGGCCAAGAAAGAGGAAACAATCAGTATGATCGATACCCTTGCCGAGTTCAAGGAGCTAAAGAACATTGATAAGGATACGATGATTAGCGTTTTGGAAGAGTCTTTCCGGAACGTGATAGCGAAGATGTTTGGTACGGATGAGAATTATGATGTCATTATAAATCCGGAGAAAGGTGATTTTGAGATTTGGCGTAACCGGACGGTTGTTGCTGATGATGAGCTTGAGGATGAGAACTTGCAGTTAACTTTGAGCGAGGCGCGTAAGATCGACGCGGATTGCGAAGTGGGCGAGGAGGTAACTGATGAGGTTCATTTCGCCGATTTCGGACGCCGTGCGATTTTGAATTTGCGCCAGACATTGGCCTCTAAGATTTTAGAATTGCAAAAGGACAGCTTGTTCGCTAAATATAAGGATCGGATTGGAACGATCATCTCTGCGGAGGTTTATCAGGTCTGGAAAAAAGAGATCCTTTTGCTGGATGATGACGGTAATGAGTTGCTTTTGCCGAAGTCAGAGCAGATCCCAACAGATTTTTATCGTAAGGGTGAGACGGTTCGGGCGGTAGTCCTTCGAGTTGATAACGTTAATAATAACTTGAAGATTATCTTGTCGAGAACGGATAAGAGTTTTTTGCAACGATTGTTTGAGCTGGAGGTTCCAGAGATCAATGATGGCTTGATAACGATAAAGGCGATCGCTCGAATCCCGGGTGAAAGAGCTAAAGTGGCGGTTGAGTCATATGACGACCGTATTGATCCGGTTGGTGCTTGTGTGGGTATGAAGGGGTCTCGTATTCATGGCATTGTTCGTGAGTTGAGAAATGAGAATATCGATGTTATCAATTATACATCCAATATTTCCCTGTTTATCCAGAGAGCCTTGAGTCCCGCAAGAGTTTCTTCTATCCGTATTAATGAGGGCGAGCGGAAGGCGGAAGTTTATCTTCGTCCGGAGGAGGTCTCGTTAGCAATTGGTAAGGGTGGATTAAATATTAAGTTGGCATGTATGTTGACGGAATATACGATCGATGTATTCCGGGATATTGAAGGTGCGGATGAGGAGGATATTTATCTGGACGAGTTCGCGGATGAGATTGACGGTTGGGTTATCGACGCGCTTAAGAATATTGGCTAAGAGCGTGTTGTCTATGGATCGTGATGATATTGTGGGACGGGGTGATTTGGAAGAGCAGACAGTTGATGATGTCTTGAGAATCTTATCAGCGGAGTTTGAGGATGAGGAGAATAATTAAGTTTTACGACAAATTTTAGTATGCCTATAAAGTTAATACAAGTACAAAGAAAATTGAACGTGGGAATCAATACGGTTGTTGAGTTCCTGCATAAGAAAGGATTTCCGGTTGAGGATAACCCCAATACGCGAATTAGTGACGAGCAATATTCGTTGTTGGTAAAGGAATTTGGAAAAGATATCGTAGAAAAGAAGATTGATTTAACGGATAGGAAAAAAGCGGCAAGAGATAACGGCTTGGGTGCGAAGAAAGAGGATGAGGTCGTTGAGATCAAAACGGTTATTCCGGAGGAATTTCGTCCCAAGATCGTGATGAAAGGGCATATTGATCTGGATGGTGGCAAAAAACAGGAGACACCAAAAGAGAATGTCGTTGATGAGCCGAAACAAGATAATTCCTCTTCGGACATGAAGCAAGAGACGGTTAAGGAAACGGAAAACCTCGAGAAAAAGGAGGAGGAGTCAATCCGTCCCGCTGATAATGCGGCGTCTCGTAAGGAAGAAATTGAAGACGAAAAGACAATAATTGTGAAAGAGGAAAAAGAAGAAGACAAGAAAACGGTTGAGGACACACGAAAGGAGGATGAGCATTCTGAGGTAGCAAGCGTTGAGCGTAAGGAAGAAGCTCCGGAGGAACAAGGGGATAACTTGTTCCGCTTGAGTTCCGCTAAGATCGAGTCCAAGATAAAAGTTACCGGAAAGATTGATTTGGACGCTTTGAATCAATCGACTCGGCCGAAGAAGAAAACCAAGGAAGAGAAGAAAAAGGAACGTGATGAGAAATTGAAGAACGGAGCGGGTAAGTTCTCGTCTAATCCCTCGTTTAAAGGGAATAAGGATATGGGAGCGAACAAGACTGCTGCCGTTGGTGAGGAAGGCGAAGGAAAGAAGAAGCGTAAAAGAATCAAGAAAGATCGCATTGACGTAAGTAATGTGGGCAATATGCCAAACGCCAACTTCTCTCGTCCAAATCATACGGATGATCGTAAGCAAAGGGTTAAGAAGCCTGTTAAGACAGAGGTCAGCGAGGAGGATGTACAGAAACAGATAAAAGAGACATTGGCTCGTTTGACAAATAAGAGCAACAAGAGTAATAAGGGCGCTAAATACCGTCGTGATAAACGTGATGCCGCGGTTCGTCGTGAGCATGAATTGCAGGAGCAGGAGGAAAGAGAGAGCAAAGTCCTTAAGTTGACGGAATTCGAAACCGCCAACGACTAGACGAATATGATGGATGTGCCGGTAACGGAGGTCATCGGAACCTGCATGAGTATTGGTATTATGGTTTCTATCAACCAGCGCTTGGATGCGGAGACGATCAATATTGTTGCTGAGGAGTTTGGCTTTAAGACAGAATATGTCAGCGCGGACGTTGTTGAGGCGATCAAGGCTGATGAGGACGAGGATAATGAAGAGGATTGGGTTCCTAGACCACCGATCGTAACGGTGATGGGACACGTTGATCATGGTAAAACCTCTTTGTTGGATAATATCCGTAACGCGAATGTGATTGCGGGTGAGGCCGGTGGTATCACTCAGCACATTGGCGCATATAATGTTAAGTTGCCGAATGGTCGCCGGATTACCTTCTTGGATACACCGGGACACGAGGCTTTCACCGCTATGCGTGCTCGAGGCGCTAAGGTGACGGATATCGCGATCATTATTGTCGCTGCTGATGATAGTGTGATGCCGCAAACCGTTGAGGCGATCAATCATGCTTCAGCAGCGGGTGTTCCTATTGTCTTTGCTATTAATAAGATTGATAAGCCTCACGCTAATCCGGACAAGATTAAGGAGGAGTTGGCGAATATGAACTACCTGGTTGAGGACTGGGGTGGTAAATATCAAAGCCAGGAAATTTCCGCTAAAAAGGGTATTGGTGTTGAGGAACTTTTGGATAAGGTCTTGTTGGAGGCCGACCTTTTGGATTTGAAAGCGAATCCGAAACGGCGTGCTGTGGGTTCTATCATCGAGTCATCACTTGATAAAGGACGTGGTTATGTCTCTACCGTATTGGTTGAGAATGGTACCTTGAAAATGGGTGATATCGTTTTGGCGGGAACACATCATGGACGTATCAAGGCAATGTTTAATGAGCGTAACCAACGTGTGACGGAGGCTGGCCCTTCAGAGCCTGTTTTGATCTTAGGTTTGGATGGTGCTCCGCAGGCAGGTGATACCTTCAATGTATTGGAGACTGAGCAGGAGGCTCGTGAGATCGCTAACCGTCGTGAGCAATTGCAGCGTGAGTTAGGATTGCGTACTCAGAAGATGTTGACTTTGGATGATATCGGTCGTCGTATCGCTGTTGGTAACTTCCAGGAGTTGAATGTCATCGTGAAGGGTGATGTGGATGGATCTGTTGAGGCGTTGTCCGATTCCTTGATTCGTCTGTCAACTGAGGAGATCCAGGTTAATGTGATCCATAAGGCAGTAGGACAGATCTCTGAGTCGGATGTCGTTTTGGCGGCCGCTTCCAACGCAGTTATTATCGGTTTCCAGGTAAGACCTTCTCAGCAAGCACGTCGGAGTGCCGAGAAAGAGGGCGTAGAAATCCGATTGTATTCAATTATCTATGATGCGATCGAGGATGTCAAGAGTGCGATGGAAGGTATGTTGTCTCCTGAGATTAAGGAAGAGATCACCGCGAATGTGGAAGTCTTGCAAGTCTTTAAGATCTCGAAAGTGGGTTCAGTCGCAGGCTGTATGGTAAAAGAGGGCAAGATCAAGCGTACGAACAAGGTTCGTGTGATCCGCGACGGTATTGTTATCCATACGGGAGAGCTTGGTTCATTGAAACGTTTCAAGGACGACGCCAAGGAAGTTGTGGCCGGTCAGGATTGCGGTTTGAATATCAATAACTTTAATGATATTCAAGTTGGTGATATCATCGAGGCATACGAGGAGACAGAGGTTAAGAAGACGTTATAATTATGAACTGGTTGGACATTGTCATATTATGTCTAGCGGGGATTGGTTTTGTGAAAGGCCTGTTTGATGGATTCATCAAACAGGTTGTTTCGCTTATAGCCCTATTGTTCGCGATCTTTTTTTGTGGTGAGGTCGCCGATTGGTTAAAGGACTATATTATGGCTTTAGGCTGGTTTCCGGAAGAGGGAATATCTATTATCTGTTATATTTTAGGATTTTTCCTGATCTTGGGAACCTTGGCGTTGGCTGGCGAGATTTTGAGTCATGTTGTCGAGGCGACACCTCTGGGGATATTGAACCATTTAGGTGGAGGCTTGGCCGGTCTGATTTTTATTGTCGCCTTTATGAGTTTGATATTAAATGGCCTGGAGATCATTGATAAAGGCTCTGTCCTGATTTCTCGGGAAGCGAAGGTCGAATCCCGTTTTTACAATCCACTGGTTGATTTGGTCCCAACATTTTATTATGGAAATTTGTTTGTAAATAGATCTTGACTAATATATGTTTAGCGTATGCAGGAATCTAACAATATATTGAATGAGGTAACGAAAGGCGATTATAAGTATGGTTTCGTGACGGATATTGACACGGATGTTATTCATCGTGGATTGGATGAGGAGACTGTCCGTTTGATTTCCGCCAAAAAAGAGGAACCTGAGTGGTTGCTTGAGTTCCGTTTGAAAGCGTTCCGGTATTGGCAGACTTTGGATTTGCCAAAATGGGGACATTTGAATATTCCGGAGATCGACTTCCAGGATATCATTTATTATGCCGCTCCCAAAAAGAAGGAGGGGCCGAAGAGCCTGGATGAGGTTGATCCGGAGTTGTTGAAAACGTTTGATAAGTTGGGCATACCTCTTGAGGAGCAAAAGCACTTGAGTGGTATGGCGGTCGATGCCGTGATGGATAGTGTCTCGGTAAAGACAACGTTCAAGGAGACTTTGGCCGAGAAGGGGATTATCTTCTGCTCTTTCAGTGAGGCGGTCAAGAATCATCCGGATTTGGTACGGAAATATTTGGGAAGTGTTGTGGGCTATCGGGATAACTTTTATGCGGCATTGAATTCCGCTGTATTCTCTGATGGCTCTTTTGTTTATATTCCGAAAGGCGTTCGTTGTCCGATGGAGTTGAGTACCTATTTCCGTATCAACGCGGCAAACACGGGACAGTTCGAGCGGACATTGATCGTGGCGGATGATGACGCTTATGTTAGTTACCTGGAAGGATGTACGGCTCCGATGCGTGATGAGAACCAGCTTCATGCGGCAATCGTGGAGATTATCGCGGAGGAACGAGCAGAGGTGAAATATTCGACTGTCCAGAACTGGTATCCGGGTGATAAGGATGGAAAGGGCGGTATCTATAACTTCGTGACGAAACGTGGCCTTTGCCGTGGAGATCACAGCAAGATCTCCTGGACGCAGGTGGAAACGGGTTCCGCTATTACTTGGAAATATCCCAGCTGCATCTTGGCGGGTGATAACTCGGTCGGGGAATTCTATTCGGTGGCCGTGACCAATAATTATCAGCAAGCGGATACGGGCACGAAGATGATTCATATCGGGCGTAATACCAAGAGTACGATCGTCTCTAAAGGTATCTCGGCGGGACATAGCCAGAACAGTTATCGTGGTTTGGTAAAGGTTTCCGCTAAGGCTGAGGGCGCACGTAACCATAGCCAGTGTGACAGTTTGCTGTTGAGCTCAACGTGTGGGGCGCATACGTTCCCTTATGCGGATATCCAAAATGAGACGGCGGTTGTCGAGCATGAGGCGACGACCAGCAAGATCAGCGAGGAGCAACTTTTCTATTGCCAGCAACGAGGTATTTCCGTAGAGGAGGCTGTTGGTCTCATCGTGAACGGTTATGCCCGCGAGGTAATGAATAAGCTTCCGATGGAGTTTGCCGTCGAGGCCCAGAAGTTGTTGACAATCTCATTGGAGGGAAGTGTTGGCTAAGGCACTTTCGTATCAGGTGTGTTTTTGTGATTATTTAGGTAAAAAGGATAGAAACGGATTATGTTAGAGATAAAGAATTTACATGCCCGTATCAACGGGAAGGAGATATTGAAGGGAATTAATCTCTCGGTCAAGGCGGGTGAAGTCCATGCGATCATGGGACCGAACGGCTCGGGAAAGAGTACGTTAAGTAGCGTGTTGGTCGGGAATCCTGCGTTTGAGGTAACGGAGGGTGAGGTGACTTTCGACGGGAAAGATCTTCTGGCGTTGTCTCCTGAGGAGAGAAGCCGTGAGGGCCTTTTCCTGAGTTTCCAGTATCCGGTGGAGATACCGGGTGTCAGCATGGTGAATTTCATGCGGGCGGCCTTGAATGCGCATCGGGCTCACAAGGGGTTGGAGCCGGTTTCGGCGACCGATTTCCTGAAATTGATGCGCGAGAAGCGGGCGATCGTCGAGCTTGACAATAAGTTGGCAAGCCGTAGCGTAAACGAAGGATTCTCGGGTGGAGAGAAGAAGCGGAATGAGATCTTCCAGATGGCGATGCTCGAGCCGAAGCTCGCGATCCTCGATGAGACGGATAGTGGTTTGGATATTGATGCCTTGCGGATCGTGGCGAGTGGTGTCAATAAGTTGAAGACACCCGAGAACGCGGCGATCGTGATTACGCATTATCAGCGGCTTTTGGATTATATCAAGCCGGATGTCGTGCATGTCTTGTATAAGGGACGGATTGTTAAGACCGCTGGACCGGAATTGGCCTTGGAGCTTGAGGAGAAGGGCTACGATTGGATTAAGCGAGAGATGGGGGATTGATCTATGAAGGCGGAACAACAGTATATTGATCTTTTTGCCCAATGTGAGGACCTGGTCTGTCGTGAGTCTTCGGGTGTGATGAACGCGCCCCGTGCCGCGGCCTTGGCGGATTTTGAGCGTCTGGGCTTTCCCTCCTTGCTGGCTGAGGATTATCGCTATACGGATGTCAGTCGGTCTTTCGCTCCGGATTATGGTATGAATCTTAAACGGGTGAAAATCCCGGTCAATCCGCAGGATGTTTTCCATTGCGATGTCCCGAATCTGAGTACCTCGCTCTATTTTGTGGTCAACGATTCCTTTTATCATCAGGCCTTGCCTAAGGCGCATTTGCCTGAAGGTGTTTATATCGGTAGCTTGAAGGATTTCTCGAATGAGCGTCCGGAGGTCGTATCCCGTTATTATGGCAAGTTGGCCACCTCGTCAAAGAATGGTATCGTCGCTTTGAATACGATGTTCGCTCAGGATGGTTTTGTGGTTTATGTACCGCAAGGTGTCGCTGTCGAGCGGCCGATCCAGTTGGTGAATATCTTCCGGAGCGATGTTGACCTGATGGCGAATCGTCGGGTACTGGTGATCATGGAACCCCGTTCGGAGGCTAAATTGTTGGTCTGCGATCACAGCATCGATACGGCGCGTTTCCTGGCCAATCAGGTTATTGAGGTCTTCGTGGGCGAAGGAGCCTCGTTCGATTATTATGATCTGGAGGAAAGTAGTGATACGACGACCCGTTTCTCGTCGTTGTTCGTAAAGCAGGAGGCCGAGTCGAATGTGGTGATCAATGGCATTACCTTGACCAATGGCTTGACGCGTAATGATTATCAGGTCGAGCTGCTTGGCGAGCGGGCGGAGACGACACTTTGCGGTATGTCGATCCTGGATAAGGAGCAACATGTGGATACCTATACGCATATTACGCATGCGGTACCTCGTTGCAAGAGCAATGAGTTGTTCAAGAATGTCTTGAACGATCAGGCAGTAGGCGCTTTCAGCGGCCGGATCCTGGTTAAGGAGGGCGCTGACAAGACGGAGGCTTACCAGAGCAACCGAAACCTTTGCGCGACCCGCGAGGCCCGGATGTACAGCAAGCCACAGCTGGAGATTTATGCCGACGACGTGAAGTGCTCGCACGGTATGACGACGGGCCAGCTCGACGAGGAGGCTATCTTCTATATGCGCAGCCGCGGCATCTCGCTGGAGGAGGCCCGGATGTTGCTGAGCGTGGCCTTTACCTCCGATGTGATCGATCACGTGCGTGTTGAGGCCCTGAGGGATCGTTTGCATCGATTGGTTGAGAAACGGTTCCGTGGAGAGCTGGCGAAATGCGCCGGTTGCCGGATTTGTAAATGATAGCGGTAGAGGAAAAATTTCCGTGCAAGATAAAAACAGAGGCTGTTCCGTATTTAGGGACAGCCTTTTTTGTGGTTATTGCTA
>USAD01000054.1 GCA_900552415.1 uncultured Parabacteroides sp. | reverse complement strand
GGAGGCAGCAAACTACCCATATTCTCAGCCACAACATCCACCTGCTCTGGAGTCTCGATATCAAAATTCTTATTGCTCCGCTCCAATTCCAGGCACTGCGCCAAGTCAAGCAAGGCTAAACTCACATTATTTCTCGACTCAACCAATGTAGCCTCGTCTTTCGCTAACTGAGCCTTCATGTCATACAATTGCGAGAGAGGCACCTTACCATTATTAACCATTGCCTCAGTTTTACTCACCTGCTCGTTATCAAGAGCCACCTGAAGTTCAGCAACCTTTAATAATTCCTTATTATATAAGACCTGCAAATAATAAGAGGCTTAATCGATGAACCGCAATATCGTTCGGTGTCTTTAAGCCATCAAACAAGGGCATATCAAGGTTAATGTTAAATGTCGTATTCTGGGCACTTTGATCAACGATCACTCCCGACTTGGTTGTCGATCGTCCGAACTGAAAGCTTTGCGTCGCACCCGCATTTACTGCCGGCAACCAACTCCATTTGCTTGTGCTCAATTCGATATCACGACTTTCCTTCTCTTGTTCCTTTTGCTTCAAGTCTATATTATTTTCCTGAGCATAACGGATACATCGCTCCAAGCTCCAGAGATCCGGATCATCTTGCGCTGGGAGCGGCGATGCGCCTGCCAGCAAAAAGGTCATCCATGCCAACGGGCAAATCACTCTTTTCCTCATAAATCCACTCTCCTATTCTTTTTCATCCAGTTTTACTTCCGAACCACGAATCTTATCCGAGCCCGTCAATCCCTCCTTGACCTCGATCTTTATACCATCCGAAAGCCCGACCTTCACAGGATGCTTCTCAAACAATTGCTTAGGTGTCTCCTGCTTCAACAAGTATACAAAAGTAGAATCACCCTTGAATTCCACCGTACTTTCCGGGATCGTCAGGACATTCTCCGCTCTTTTCAATACGATCTCCGCATTCGCACTGTATCCGGCACGAATAAAAGTATCTTCCGGTATCTTGACCGCGGCCTTTACCTCAAACTGGATCGCTCCATTTTCCTCCTTACCTTTAGGCGACACATACTCTAATGCCGCGTCAAAAGTCTGACTTTCCAATGCGCCAACTGTCAGTTTAATGGGCATTCCCATATTAATTCTACCGATTTCTGTCTCATCTACTTTACCGACAAAGAGCATATCCGACATATCCGCGACGGTCGCGATTGTCGTTCCATCATTAAAATTATTAGCCTGGATCACGGAGTTACCGACCTTAACGGGAATGTCCAGAATCATGCCACTAATGGTACTCCTGATTTGCGTCGTACTGCTAACATTCGAGTTGCGGGCAATGCCATCGCGTACAATCTCCAACTCACTCTGCGCCGTTGACAATTCCTCTTTTGCTTTCAAATAATTCGCGTTCGACAGATCGTAATCCTCACGAGAGATCACGCCTTGATCAAACAGGGCTTTATCCCTCTTATAAGTTTGCTCAACCTGTTCCAACGAGATACGGGCCACATTCACTCGAGACTCAGCGCTATTCAGCTGAACCATCTCCGGAATAACCTTAATGACGGCGATGATATCACCCACCTTCACCATATCACCCGCCTCTTTCCGGAGTTCCGAGATAATTCCGGATATCTGTGGCTTGATTTCCACCTCATAACGCGGTTCTACATTACCTGTCGCCACGGTCTTTGTCTCCACCGTTCCTTTCTCTGGAGAAACAATTTCATAAACGGTCTCTATCGGCTGTGCCTTTTCCCATAAGAAGTAAAATGTCCAGATCACGGCGATGCCCACAAACGACAACAATACGATCCGCAAGATTTTCTTCAACATTTGATTTTTCATTTCCTTACTCTCTATTTATCCGTTCATACTTAACTTTTTCCCATTCATTCCCCGAACACGATCACTCATCACGGATCGCGTCGATCGCCTTAATCCGCATAGCTCGCCAAGCTGGAATCAATCCCGCCAACATTCCACTAAACAGAAGAATTACCGTAGCCGCCACCGCTGTCTCGATATCAACACTCGGATCGACCAGGAAAGGATCCTTTCCCCCTGCCTGAGCCTGAAGAATCGTGTTAAGAACATCCAATATATAAACGCCAAGACTCAACCCCAGCAAACCGGCCAAGGCAGTCAAGACCAAACTCTCGCTCATGATCTGAGAAGTGATATTAAAAGGTGTAGCACCCAAAGCCCTACGAACTCCGATCTCACGAGTACGTTCCTTTACGGTCACCATCATGATATTACTTACACCAATGATCCCGGCGAACAACGTTCCCAAACCAACCAACCAGACCAAGATATCCACGCCAATAAAAAGCATCTGGATCGTCTCGAACTGGGTCGCGATATTCACGACACCCAACGCTTGCGGATCCGTAGGCGCAATCTCATTCTGGGCAAACATGATCGCCTTGATATCGCCAATCACCGTTTCGATATTAAAACCATTCTTGACGCACACGCAGAGAAAATGCAAGATATCGCCCTGATTTAAGGTTTGCTGCATTGTCCGGAAAGGCAGGAATACGCTCTCTTCCGAACGACCTCCTATATTGACATTGGAAGCAATCTGCTCCACCACACCAACTACTTGGTAATAAATCCCGTTCACCCGAACATACTGTCCACAAGGGTCTCCTCCGCGGAAAAGGTTCTCATTCACCTTGCTACCGATCAAGCAAACCTTCCGCCTCTCCCTCTCATCCATGTTATTCAACAAACGTCCATAATGAACCTTCTGGCTTTCAATATGAAAATAATCCGCCGTAACGCCCTTAACATTATAGGTTCCACTCAACTGTCCATGTACTACGTTCTTATCGGAACTGTTACCCCAAAGAATCGGCGAGATGTACTCAATTCCCTCAACATTACGGGTAATGCTTTCCAAATCCCGGTTACGCATGCTCCATTGCCGTCCTTTATTAAAGCCTTTATACGGCTCGCTTGTCCGATCTGAAAAAAAGAAAACCGAATTGGTCGAAAAGCCCTTCACGCTCGCCATGATCGCGTTACCCATTCCTGTACCACAGCCCAATAGGATCACAAGCATCAAGATACCCCAAAACACGCCAAAACAGGTCATCAGGCTACGGGTCTTATTACGAGTGATTGTCACCCAAATTTCTGTCCACCGATCAAAATCAAACATCATGTGCCTCCTTTCTAAATAATTACTCCGCCCGCATGGCCTCAATAGCGCTAATCTGTACTGCTTTCCTTGCCGGGAAATAACCCGCGAGAACGCCCGCGAAAATAATCAGGGCCGTCGCCGAAAGGGCAATCGACAAATTAACAGTTGGATCTCTGAAAACGGTCACATTCGCCTCCTGTCCACCCGTAGCCTGGGCCGCATTAGCGGTATCCATCGCCGCACTCACCGCCTCTGTCAAGCCAATGCCCGCCACCATACCTAAATAACCGAATACAGCCGTCACCAAAATGGATTCCGTAATAATCAAACCGAGAATCGAGGCTGGCTTAGCGCCAATCGCCTTACGGATGCCAAACTCACGTGTCCGCTCCTTTACCGTAATCAGCATGATATTACTGACGCCTACAATTCCAGCGGTTAAGGTTCCGATACCAACCACCCACAAGAAAAGGGTTATCGCGTTCATCATATTATTCAACATCCGGAACTCATTCGCCATATTCCACATAACCAGCGCATTCGCATCTGTTGGATCAAATCGGTATAAGCGACTCAAAGTCTGACGAAAATCTTCCTCAAACTGTTGATTTTCCTCCTCCGACACCAATCCATTGACCGTAAAAGTCAAATTGCTCAGGTCATCACCCTGCTTATATAGCGAACGGGCCGTAGAAAATGGGATATAAGCCGGAGCATTATTACTCATATTGTCATCTTCATAAATTCCTATCACCTGATACATGACTTTACCGACTCGCACCCATTGACCTAATACCGGCTGATCACGAAACAAGACCTCCCGCATACGAGGACTCAACACTATCACTTTCCTCGACTCACGCATATCCAAATTATTGATAAAGCGACCATCCCCCGCGTTTATATTCACGTAATTGATTGCCGCATGATCCGGGAAAACGCCATTAACCTGCCCCGTAAAGTACTCCTTATTCACATAAAACGTATCCGTCTGGTAAATCGTAGCAGAATAAAGGTCAATCTCCGGATGTGCTCGGGTAATGACATCGATATCCGATTCTTTCAAGGTAATGGAACGATTCAACGGAAGCCCTTCCCAAGGTTTCGTCGTATAACCGCCCCGTACCTCAATCCTGTTCTTCGACCAATTTCGGAAATTATACATCACGCCATTACGGAAACCATTACCCGCTCCCAAGAGAACGATCAGCATGAAGATTCCCCACGAGACCGAAAATCCCGTCAACACGGTACGCAACTTATTCTTTCGGATCGTGCTCCAGATCTCCCGAAGATTATCGAAATCAAACATAGCCTTTCCCTCGCTCTATTTTCTCGATCAAACCATCTTTCAAACGGATGATGCGATCAGTCGAATCAGCCACCGATTGCTCATGCGTCACGATCACCATCGTCATACCCTCCTTGTTAACCTGCCGGAGCAGATCCATCACCTCAACCGTTGTCTTGCTATCCAATGCGCCTGTAGGCTCATCTGCCAGGATCACCTGTGGCTTAGCGATCAAGGCACGAGCGATCGCGACCCGTTGCTTTTGTCCACCTGACATTTCATTGGGCATGTGTTCCGCCCAATCTTTCAAGCCTACCATATCCAGATATTCCAAAGCCAACGCATTCCGTTTCTTCCGACGGACACCTTGATAATAAAAAGGTAAAGCCACATTCTCGACCGCGTTCTTGAACGAGATCAAGTTAAACGACTGGAAGACGAAACCGATCATCCGGTTTCTCAACTCCGCCGCCCGAGTCTCACTCAAGTTACATATCAACTGACCATTCAACAGGTACTCACCCGAGTCATAAGTATCCAATATACCCAGAATATTCAACAACGTAGATTTGCCTGAACCGGAAGCTCCCATAATGGAAACCATCTCACCACGCTCCACTGTCAAGTCAATCCCTTTCAAGACATGCAGGGGCGCACCGTTAAAATAGGTCTTATTTATGTTCTTTAAATGAATCATCGCAAATACGCTATTCCACCTCTCCTTTTAATACAAATTTGAGAATAATAATTACTGTTTCATTTTACGGCAAATATAGTAATAACTACATTCCTTGTATCACAAGGTACTAAAAATTATACTACATTAACACTACAAGGAACACGATTCAAATAAAGTCGCTACCTTTGTAGAAGATTAACTGATAAGATTATGACTAGAATAGGAACTCCAATGTCAAAGACAGCCACCAAAGTCGTCTTATGCGGCTCGGGCGAGCTGGGAAAAGAATTCGTGATCGAGCTTCAACGCTATGGCGTAGAGGTTGTCGCACTGGATAAATACGCTAACGCGCCGGCGATGCAAGTCGCTCACCGCTCTTACGTCGTCTCCATGCTCGACGGACAGGCTCTAAGGGAAATTATCGAGAAAGAAAAGCCGGATTATATTGTTCCTGAGGTCGAGGCTATCGCCACGACAACTCTCATGGAACTGGAGAAAGAGGGCTATAACGTCATTCCAACCGCTAAAGCGACTTGGCTTACCATGAATCGTGAGGGCATTCGCCGACTGGCAGCCGAAGAGTTGGGCTTACCTACCTCTCCATATCGTTTCGCGGCAACAGAGGAAGAATTCATCGAGGCGGTCCATACGATTGGCATGCCCTGTGTCGTTAAACCGATCATGAGTTCAAGCGGCCATGGACAAAGCGTCATCCGTGAGGAGAAGGACATTGATCCCGCTTGGCATTATGCGCAAGAAGGCGGTCGGGCCGGTGCCGGTAAGGTGATTGTAGAAGGTTTCGTGAACTTCGATTATGAGATTACGCAACTGACTGTTCGCCATATCGGCGGAACTTCATTCCTGGAACCAGTTGGCCACGTCCAGGTCGATGGCGACTATCGCGAGTCTTGGCAACCGCAAGCCATGAGCCCTGTAGCGAAAGCGAAAGCACAAGAGATCGCCAAGAAAATCACCGACGCGCTCGGAGGCCGAGGTATTTTCGGCGTCGAACTGTTCGTCAAAGGAGACGACGTGATCTTCAGTGAGGTCTCACCTCGCCCACACGATACAGGTATGGTAACAATGATTACGCAAGATCTTTCGCAATTCGCTCTTCATGCCCGTGCGGTCTTAGGCCTTCCGATTCCGAACATCCGTTTCCTCGGACCAGGCGCCTCACGTGCGGTTGTCGTAGAGGGAGACTCTGATCATCTGGCATTAGGCAATCTTGACAAGGTCTTGGAACAACCCGATACACAGATGCGTTTCTTCGGTAAACCTGAAGTTCACGGACATCGCCGGATGGCTGTATTATTGGCTAGAGGAGAGGATGTCGCCGACGCTCGCCGTAAAACCGGGATCATGAAAGACAATCTTGAGATTGAGCTTTAACCCATATAATTACACAATAGTACGTGTAAGCGCACACGTACTATTGTGTATCTCTAAACGAACGTATATATAAGCGCACACATACGTTCGTATCGGCCCACACGTACTATTGTGATCAGGCCTATAAATATCCTCTAGAAACGCCATCTTCAAGCCTGACTGATTATTCCCTGAATGTCAATTGGATACCTGGATCATCCTTGGCAATGATAGCAAGTTCACGCATCCGATCCTTAACCTCACCTTTCACAAACTCGGGAATACTATATGACTGCATAAAACCATGATAAAAATAAGGATCCTCTTGTGGTAACAAGAAAGGCTTTGAGGCGTTTCCCTGCTCATCTAGATGTGAAATATATAACCGGGCATACAACCCATCCTCACGTCGACTACCAAAGACAAACCATTTTCCATTACTACTCCAAGAATGATAACTCTCTACATTATCACTGTTAGCGGCTGACAACGGCTTAGTATCTCCTGTCGATAAATCCATCAAGTAAAGGTCTGCATCTTTATGCCAAATTGAAAAATTACCATAACTGGCTACCGTAAACATCAAAAAACGGCCATCTGGAGAAACCCGAGGAAAAGAGACACTCTTGTTCAACTCAGAAGCCTTATATAAGGTGTCCACATTCGAACCTAAAGTCTGATTGTCAGGATCAAAAGAAACAGAACAAAGATCGTACTTCACCTTATCGTAATCGTAAGGCATATTCTGAGCTTTCGAGGAACAAAACAATAAGCGTTTTCCATCAGCAGTAAAAGTGGGAAAAGTCTCAAAAGCATCATGCCTCATCAAAGATGCATTAGAAATCACTTGATGATGCTCAACGTCATAAACAACCACATCCGAGGCACTATCAAAAACTTCAACGCGATTCTGATCATTTAGTTGCACACTCAATGCAGTAATATTAACAGAGAAAGCAACATATTTACCTGATGGATGCCAAGATGGATAAACCAAAGAAGACATCGTTTTATCTGTCTTCGTATTCAATTTCTCAATTTTCCCATTATTCAACAAATAGGTACCAGCATACTTATCCCTCATATGAAATAACATTCGATCCGGATCCTGCATACAGAATGAATGACAATTCATACAATTCTGGCCCACCATCCGATTTTCCATAATTGGCGATTGCTTATAAGTCGACAATTCACGCTGATAAATCCCCATACGATTCCACATCTCATACCCAGGATCGATCAAACGATAAGCAACGTAAGGATCCATCGGATCTTTCGAAACATATTGTTTAAATACAGGATATTGTACCCAATCTCCATCCTTTGCGTAAATCGTTACATTTATTTCTCCACCCAATGCCGCATCAAGAAGTTTTGTCCATTTTTTAGATGGAATCCGAAAAAAACCTTTATCCTCTTTAATAACCAACTCTATTCCTCCACCCGAAAAACAGGCATAGGCCTCCGTATGAGGTGAAAGCAACCTGAAATTAGGAGGTGCTATATTTTGAGGGAACATCACTTCCTTATAATCGGGATAAATTTCAACAGTAGTCTCTATCTTACGGCTCTCGGGTATTCGTTCGGCACAGCCCATTATTCCCAAAAAAAGACTACCCAAGCCAAATACCCAAATTATATTCTTCAGTTTATAAATAAAATAATTCCAATAAGTGTCACCAAATGATTGGTTCATCAATTGAGGTAACTGGGGATTATTACGATTCCTCAACACCATGTTCCGATAACTTGCGAAACGCTGGATCACAGCATCCGATACATTAAAACGACGCCAATAATCAGGATTCTTTTCCGCCAATAAGATTACAGCCTCTTGAAAACTGATAGGTAATCGAGGTAAAGCAGATGTTCCAAAATATTTTTCAATCATAGCCTGAAAAGCTTTCAAATTTTTTGACAGCAAATAAATGGCACCAACATAATGTAAGCCTAACTGATCATCCGGTTTATGATCAACACGCCAAAGTAAATCATAATCGATTCCTCGTATATTCGCCAATCCTTTTTGGGCTTGTAACAATCGACGCTTATTGCCCAATAAAGGATCCTGTTCTACTGCTTCATCATTATAAAGAAATCGCCGCTGATCTTTGGCCCAATCCGCATAATAAAAAGTATTCGACAAAATATCCAAATATTTCTCCGCAACTTTATAATCCCCAAAAATCAAATTAGTCTGAACCATACGACACAGATTACGGGGATTCCCCTTTCCAATAACACTGACATACGATTTATAAGCCATCTCTTGCGAAGATGCGATTTGTCCAATCGTAAAATAGACCTCACTTACCAAAGTCGAAATCGAGAAAGTCTTATCCCAAGTTACGATTAATCCTTCTGGACCGTGTTGATCGAAAGAGAACAACCGATCAGCTAGTAAACCTTTTTCAGCTAATGCCAAATTCAGATAATTCAGATAAAGATAATTTCTCATTGGCACTCGACAACGCTCGATAATCCTGTCCCATTGTTCCATTCGGACATAATAATCTAACTCCTTAAAGAAATTGGAATGAGATTGACCATATCGCAAATAGCCTTGCCAAGCAAATAATAGAAGAAGAGCAAATTGAAATGTATTTCTAAGATATATCATCAACCGAGAAGAAGGTTTTGAAGGTGGATAAAGCTTAGCCACCAAAAGAACAATCAAAAACAAGATCCAAGGCCAATAAATCAAGGCCGGAGCGGATAGCAAAGGAAGATAATATAAATCTGGCAAAAGCACAAAACCGAAACTGACGAAATGAGTGGATAGAACACCCCAAAACGAAAGAATGCCCCATTCTAATAAAACCAACAAAACAAGTTTCCAATCCAACTCTCCCTTCGAACAAACAATCCAGTAGATTAACGATAATGAAAATAATGTCAAAATCGAGCCACTAATCCAAAATAATATAGGCAAAGCGACAAATACATACAACCATCGAGCCCATTTATGATCTAAGCTGATAAAAAACAAAAACATTCCAAGAAAAAAACTAAATGCAATTGTTCCTTGAAACAAATAATTAAAGTCGAACTGAAGTAATCCTAAGGCCAATGCCGGAAGGAAATAAAGCAGATACAACTCCCGAGATGGAGAAAGCCGTCGGATGATCGCACGGCACATCAGGACAATCAACGTCAAAAGGCAAGATGAAGAATTGTGTCAAGAATTCTCCTACCCACAAGGAAAAACCGCCTGGCGAGGCGACCATCTCCCTGAAATAATCCCACGTAAACTGGAAAAGTTGAAGCTGCTCAATATAGAAAAAATGGAACTTACCCAGCCAATTCAACAAAAAAGTCAGCACAATAAAACTTATTGTACCCAAAATCAACGGTGTGTTTCTCATGTTAGTAAAATTCACTCAAATAAACATCGCTCCGATTCTCCGGAGAACAGGCAAACTTAATAAATTATCACTATACCACCAAATCCCTTCGCCCATCTGTATAAACGAAAAATGGCCGAGCATACCACTACGCCCGGCCATCAAAACTAATGTTAACCAATCAAACTACTTCCAGTTCTCATTCTGAACTAAGACACCATCCATCTTGATAATCTCATTATATGGAATAGGCAAAGTTACCCATTTCGAATTGTAAACACTTGTTGAATACTTCGTCAAGTATTGTTTCTCATAACCGAGATAATCATTCAAAACATCTGAAGCAATACCCCAACGAACTAAGTCAAACCAACGATGACCTTCCATACACAACTCTATACGACGCTCCCAACGTAAAGCCTCAAGAGCCTTATCCTTTGTAGAGAATTGAGAATCGGGATACAAACCGATACGATAGTTAGCCGCAGCGTTAGCACCTTGTTTACCATTTACCTTATCATCCAATACATAAGAAGATGTTGTCTCAGCCATTGTTGCGGGATCAGCAGCCTTTACATAGCTGTTAGCCGCACGAGCACGTACCTGGTTGATATACTTTCCTGCCTCTTGAGGTTGACCTAACTCAATCAAAGTCTCCGCATACCACAACAAGACATCCGCATAACGAATAACATGAAAGTTCTTAGCTGTAGAAGCTGTTTGTGTTGTATTAGACAAGCTACCCTTATCCGCTTTCTTCGGAATCATCTTCTTATTCAAATACAAACCACCGTTACCAACATCACGTACCCAACCGCTCAATTGGTTAGGAATAGTCCAATCCCAGAACGGCGTATCAAAACGACCAGCAGATACATCCAAACGAGGATCGGTATAAACCGTCAAATCTGTATGAGGCACATTATTCGCATCCAAACTAGACAATACCGGTTGATTACGATATGACTTATCCATTAAAGGCAAACCATTTGCGTCAACGATATGAGCGTTCACCATATCATAAGATGGTTGATAGAATCCCCAACCACCTGTACCTAAGGCACCATTAAAAGCGGTATGCCATGCACCATTAATATTCGCTGTTTGCTCAACTGTACCTGTAACAGCCTGTTGAACATCAAAAACAGACTCACCCGTCCAGTCACTAACACCGGCTGTGTAAAGCTCCTCGTAAGTATCGGCCAAACGGAATTTCGTTCCATTGTTATCCTTACCATTCGCCATTACATCCTCAAGGATGGTCTTTACCTCTGCCCAATGATTCGATGTACCATTTGTTCCGTTATAAGGAGAAGATTGATACATCTTAACTTTTGCCATTAAAGCTGCCGCAGTCCATTTGTTAATACGTCCCTTTTCAACTGGCCAAATATCAGGCAGATTATCATAAGCGAATTGCAAATCCTCTATGATTTTATCCCAGATGTAGATATAATTGCCACTCTCATCTACATTAGATACTTTCGGATCAACGTCTGCGGTCATGGCAGCATCATCCACAAAAGGAATTGCCGCACCAAAAGTTTTTAATAGTTCAAAGTGCCAAAAACCACGCATAAAACGCGCCTGAGCAATAGTCTCGGTATAAAAATCCTTCTCTTGACCCGCAACGGCAGAAAGTTCATCCTTACATTGATTAGCTACTTTTATTACATTATTAGCCTTAAATACACTATTATAATTCAATCGCCATTTCTTTTCCAAATAACCATTATCAGTTGTAAACGAATAGGTTTCCAAACTCGTGAAATCTGGCTGATCTTGATAAGTAGAACCTTTATTAGCATCACCACCCATTACATCACCATAAACATAATTTGTCAATGTCGCACAAAATGGATTATCAAGCTGATCGCTAGAGTTCAGTGAAGCATACATTCCAGTCACCAACTGAGTCACTCCTTCTTTGGATACGAAATCGGACTCATTCTTATTAGTCACCGGTTTCACATCAAGGAAGTCGGAGCAGGAGGTCATTCCTCCTGCCGCTACGGCTGCAACAGCCGCACATATAATTAGTCTTTTCATATTATTCTCAAATTATAATTAAACACTTAATTCTTGATTAGAAAGTCACGTTAACACCCAAGATGAATTGACGCGGCATACCATAAGATCCATAGTCAGTACCCATATTACGGTCATTAGATCCACCAGAACCATTATCCGTACGAACTTGAGGATCCAAACCGGAATAACCAGTAATTGTGAATACGTTCGCAAGCTGACCATAGATACGGATCTTCTCAAATTGAATCTTGTTCAAGATGCTCTTAGGTAAAGTATAACCTAAAGTCAAAGTCTGCATACGCAAGAAGGAACCATCCTCGATGTAACCTGAGTTAGACTCATTAGCCGCAATTGTACTCTCACCAACGTTAGTTGCCCACATCGGATAGATACCGTCCGGATTGGTTACCGGATGCCATGAATTGTCGCGACGATCTCTTGAAT
>USAD01000053.1 GCA_900552415.1 uncultured Parabacteroides sp. | reverse complement strand
TGACGCCTTTTCCCGGGCTGCTTTTGGCCGAGATCTGGCCCTTGTGGAAATGGACGCTGTTCTTCACGATCGAGAGGCCCAGCCCCGTGCCGCCAATTTTCCGGCTTCGCCCCTTGTCGACCCTGTAGAACCGCTCGAAGATCCGGTTGATGTGTTCCGCGGGGATGCCGACGCCATTGTCCGAGAAGCTGAAATAGTAATATTTGGAGTCTTCCTTGTAGCAATTGATCGTGATCTTGATGTTCTCGCCGGCGTAGGCGAGAGCATTGTCGAGCAGGTTGCGGAAGATGGAGTAGAGCAGCGACTGGTTTCCCTCCATCACCGTCTTGGCGGGAAGCTTGACTTCGGTTTTCACCTTTTTCTCCTCGATCTCGCGCGAGCATTCCGTCAGGATACCGCTGATCAGTTGGTTGAGGTTGACCTCGGTCAGGTCGAACATGTTCGACGCCTCCTCAAGCCGGTTGAGCACGGAGATGTCGCGAAGCAACAGGGTGAGGCGTGTGCTCTGCGAGTAACAGCGCTCGAGGAAGAAACGCAGTTTGTCGGGCGCGATCTCCGGGTTCGAGAGGATGGTCTCCAAATAGCCTTGGATGCTGCTGACGGGCGTCTTCAGCTCGTGCGAGATGTTTTGCGTCAGTTGCCGTTTCAGGCGGCTCTCCTCCTCTTGCCTGGAGATGTCGTTGATGGACAGCTCGTAACTGTTGTCGACGAACAGGATGCACTCCACGAGGAATATCTTTCCGCCCTTGTCGATCGTAACCGACTTGCGCAACACCTTGCGATCGCGCTTGAGGTTGCGGATGTTGTCGTTCAGGAACTGGTGGATCGGGTTGAGCTCCTCTATGTAAATGGCCTCGTCCGCCTGATTGACGTGCGAGTCGGAGATGACATTAATATATTGTATAAATAAGGTATTCGACAGGATCTCTTTCCCTTCGAGAGAGAACATCGCGAACCCCTCTTTCGAGTATTGGAAATGTTTCACGATCTTGTCCCGCTCCATGGCGACCTCGTTCTTGGCCTTTTGCTGGAGGTGGTACAGCTTGACGATGTTCTGGGAGATGTCGCCCAGCTCGTCGTTGGGGAAGACGTAATCGATCAGGGGGATGTGGCCGTTCTTCACGTTGTTGGCGAAATCCCTCAGCTTGGCGATGGTCTGCCCGATGCTGTAGGTGAATTTCGAGAGGACGAAGAAGAACAGGAGGCTCATCAGGAGGAAGAAATAGATGAAGTCCTTGTTGATGGAGAGCGAGGATCGGACGTAGGGGTCGAACCTGAGCGCGGAGCGGTAGATGTAGCTGTCGATGTTGGTCGCCGAGTAGAAATAGCGGATGCCGGTCGTTTGTGAGGTGCGGATCGCGAACCCCTTGCCGCTGAGCCTGGCTTTTTGTACCTCGCTCCGGTCGTTGTGGTTGCTCAGCCCTTCGGTCTCGGCGTTGTCGAACAGGACCTCGCCGTTCGGGGCGATGATGGTCACCCGCAAGTCGCGCTGCGGGATATCCTCGATGAATCCCCTCACGGTCGATGGGAGGTCCGTCTCCTTCTGGCACTTCTTGTATAACAGGTAATTGTAATTGTCGAGCAGGGTGCTCAGTTTCTCTTGCGCGAACTCTTTCTCCCGCTGGTATTGGAACAGGAGGAAGCAGAAGACGATGCCCAGGAACATGAAAAAGATGCTCCAGAACAGGCGCTGGCTGAAAGGGATCCGGTTTTTCCCGCCATTGTTCTCGATCGTCACCATCGTTAGTCAGGCCTCAAAGCAATAACCGAATCCCAGGCGGGTGACGATATTCTTCCCGTAGGGGCTTATTTTCTTCCGCAGGCGGGTGATGTTGACGTCGATCGTCCGGTCGAGGACGTAGGCCTCGTCTTTCCAGATCCGCGAGAGGATCTCCTCGCGCGAGAAGACGTTGCCCCTGTTTTCCAGGAGGAGCTTGAGGATCTCGAACTCCTTTTTGGTCAGGGGGATCTCTTGCCCGTCGATCGAGGCCTTGATCCGTTTGGTATCGAGCTCCAGTGTCCCATAGGTCAGGACATCGGAAGTCTTACGTTCGTTGCTTTCCGCTGTCCGTCTCAATACGGCCTTGACACGGGCGATGACCTGGCGAATAGAGAAAGGCTTGGAGATATAGTCGTCTGCGCCGAGGTTGAATCCCGTCAGCATATCGTTTTCCGTATCCTTGGCGGTCAGGAAAATGATGGGGATGTTGGCGGTTTTCTCCTCTTTCCTTAAGATGCTGGCCATCTTGAATCCGGAAATTTCTCCCATCATGACGTCTAATAAGAGCAGGCTGTATTGGGTCAGGTCCAGTTTCAAGGCCTCTTCAGCGCTGAAAGCGGTATCCACCTCGTACCCCTCGATTTCCAGGTTGAATTTCAAGATCTCGCACAAGTCCTCCTCATCATCTACGGCAAGTATTTTTATCGCTGACATATCTTTTCTATACATTATTATATATATACATTATTATAATAGTGAGTTTCTGAATTTCACCGTCGCGAAGGTGCCCAAAAGATATTTCATTTCCATGAAACAGGGGTTAAGAAGCTGTTACGGGGCCAGCTTCTGTTGGAAGCGATACAACACGATCTTTTGCTTGAGCTCGCTGATCGTCTTGTCGCTGATCGCCAGTTGGTCGAACCGGTATTGTTCGCCATAGCCGGCGAGGACCTTCTCCATTTCTTTCTCACCACTCAGGAAATAACCTTCCGTGGGGCGTTCTTTCTCAAAGTTTCGGAAGATGTTGCCCATATAGAAGTTTACCCCATAGAGGTTGCGGTAAATTTTCAGGTTATTCATGACAAACGTGTTGTCCTTGTTTAATGGGAAATTCGCCATGATCTCTTTCGAGAATTCCTTACAAGAGCCACCTTGGCGGACACCCCGCATGATTACGCCGTCGATCAGGATATTCACCATGAAGGTGACAAAGATCGTCGCGTAAAGTATCTTGATATTGATCTTTTTGGACATTTGGTAAAAGAGGGTAACGAGCGCGACCAGGTTGAGCCCGATAATGACCCAGCTGAGCGTATGCCCAGGAGTAAGGTAAAGGCATGCGGCCTCGATCGTTTCCAAAAGAGAAGCTTTATCCGTATATAAGGCCCCGATACTGACGGGGTCGATGTATCCGGTGATTGTCAGCGAGACCGCCACCAGGGCGACCGTAACGGTCGCCGCGATCAGGGCAGCGAAGATGCGGGTCACTTTTGTCCGGTTCTCTGTCAGGTAAAGCGCATAGCGGGTCAGGAACAACGAGATGAAAGGATAAGCCGGCATCAGGTAGACACTGCGCTCGCTGGAAGGAATCGAGTAAAAAAATAGGATACATACGATCGCCACCAGACAGAAAAGGTAGATCTTATCCATCGATTTAAGACGCTCTTTTATCTTTATTCCCAGCTCCTTGGCATTTTGTCCGGGCTTCTTGAACTTGAATCCAAACAAAGAGAAGAAAAAGAAGATTGTCCAAGGCATGAATCCGGCGATCAGGGTGACAAAGTTATACCAAACGCCATTCTCGTGTCCCAGATCGTATGTGATGTTGGGCGTATCCAGGTGGAAGAAGCGACCGAAATTCTCAGCCAGCACCACATTAAGGAAATTATCGCCTCCTTGCTTCCAGGCGGCTATATACCAAAGCAGGGGCAAGAAGGAGGAAGAGACGCCCGCGTAAAGCAGAGCCTTGAAAATGGTAAGCAGGTCATATTTCCGGAGGCACAGCAGGTAAACCCCAAATACGAATAGGGGCAGGATGCTACCTACAGGTCCTTTCGTGAGGACAGCGCATCCCAATAGGAGTGGGATTTGTAAGGGGAGATCTTTCAGTTCCATCTTTTCCTCCCAGCGATAGAGCTGGAACAACCCGACCACAATAAAGGTAGTCAGCAACATGTCGACTCGTGTCGTCATGGCTGCCCGGTGAATCTCGATGCATGTGACAAGCAGGAGAGTGGAAATGAATGCCTCCTGGAATTTCTCGACCCGTTTCCCGAAAAAGACCAATACCCATGTTATTAAGGCGATAAAGGCCAATGCGGAAGGCAGTCTCGATGAGAATTCCGTGACATGCCCTTGCGGGTAAGAGAATATGGCCATGAGCCAATGCGCCATCGGAGGTTTGTAAGCGAATTCGTCGGCATAACTTTGTGGCAAGATCCAGTTGCCGGATTCCAGCATGGAGATTGCCACGGCCGCCTCCCGAGGTTCCCCTTTGGTGGAGAAATCACCTAAGCCAATCCAAGGAATGACCGCGATGATACAAATAACAATGATCAATGTCACAGGTTTCTGTAAATAAAGATATTGCAAAGTCGGTGTCCGCATACGTCCTTTCTTATTGAATGAATCGCTTTCGCTTTTATTTGTAATAAAATGCAAAAGAATAAATTTTTGCCGATATTTCCGACATTTTGATCTTTTTTATAATCCGAAGGAGGCTTTGATCGCTTGCCGGATGACTTGAGCGTCTTCCTTGTTTTCCTTCAGGATGGACAGTATGAAATTGAGATAACTCTCTTTCGTGCTTATCCCACAGATGGCGCAGAGGCGGCTTTGGGGTAACATGCCTTTCTGGTTGTATACCCGTAATATGCTTTGATAATCCTTGGTAGTGATGTATTGCGAGAATTCCTTTTTGATGGTCTCGTAGATGGTGTCGACATCGATATTGTCTCGGATGCTCTCCACATGATTGGCCAGTTCCTCCTTGGTGTTGATTTTCCGGTCCATCGAGGTTTCCAGTTTCTTGCGGACAAGATGTTTGGCGTGAAGGATAACCTGTGAATCCAAATCCTTCTCGAACAGGTGGACAACATTCTCTTTGACTTGTTCGAAAACATTTTCCTCATCTTTCATCAGCCGTTTGGCAACGGTCTTGATGACTGGTTCAAGCATCAACAAGTTTTCGACTTCGGCCACGTTGGGAACAAAAATGTGTTGCCCTCGTAAATACTCAATTTCTCCCTCAGTACGGCGGTCCCTGTCGACGATACCCATGCTCTCCAGCATGTGGAAATCTTTTAATTGGCTGAATGCTTTTGTCGTCTCGATTACCTTTTGGCAGCCGCCCATCGGTTTGACCAGGTAATCCGTGAATATTAATGGATAAAGTCGACTGTCGATACTGTTCGTGTCGGTACCCTCAATGAACAGGATCGGCTTTCGGCTACCCAGTATTTCCATGTAGAGATCTTCCGGAAAACTCTCGTTCCTCTCGATGATTTGGTAATCCCAAACCTTCTCGTCCGCGTTGAATGATCGTATCCAGACACGCTCGCTGTCTGAGCGTGAGGCGGCGAAATCGATGTCGTGGGTCAGGTAGACAAAAGTGCAATCAGGTCTGAGTTTCTCCAATTCGTCCCAAAGATAGGTTTTGATGGAGTTGTGCAGGAGAGTCTCCGGTTCCTCTATAATAAGGATTGCCTCCTCTTGTGCCTGTAGGATTGTACCGATTAGGTAGAACACCAGTTTCTCGCTGTCGCTCATCCGTCCGGCAGTGTACGATTCCGCTCCTTCATAGGTAGACATCAATTCGATGAATCCCGCTTTTCGGACCAGTCGGTTATGCGGAAACATCTTTTCCCAGATCTGCTGGATTTGGTCTATTTTAGTGACAGGTGGAATTGTGTCTGGATTTATCTTGTAATTCTCCTTGAAATTGGCTGATTGCTCGAACTCGTCCCAAAGTAATCCCAAGACCAACTTCTCATAATCGGATAATCGGGGGACGAGCAATCGTTCTTTCACGAGTGATTGCAGGTGAGCGAATCCCTCACCGATATTTTTAAAAAGTTTCTCTTCTCCATTGTTGAGAAAAAGGGCGTGAAGTCCGGATACTTTTTCTGCCTTATCTGGGTATTTGTCCAGCAGGCTTTTTCCGAAGGAACTTTTACCAGCGCCATTGGTACCAATCACGACTAAAACCCTCGTGTTGAGTATTACGTTCGTTGTTGAACCAAATTTATTGGGAAGTGATAATTCCATAATGTTCTATTTTTATTCCCAAATATAGGTTATTTATCGAATATACCCAATGTTAGGCTGGCAAAGAATGGCATTTTAATGAAAGGAAAGGTTTTTTTAGATAGAGATGTTGTTCTCTGTTCTCTTAAGGTTTCAGAAAGGAATAAGATGTATGCTTACCCTAGTCTTGGATGTCTCGACTTGGGCAATAAAAAGAGAAGTGAAAGTGGTTAATAGTCTTGTCTGGATAGTTAGAGCAGGAGTGAGTAGATACTCCCTGAAAAAGAAAACAGATCAACAAACGCCTTTTGATTAGTGGCGTTTGCTAATCTGTTTTATATTAAGTCTTAATGATCTTTTGAAAGAAGTACCCTTAATAGGGAAATCCTCATTTACTTTTCTCGATAATTAAACGGCTGATTCTTGCTTGAATGTTCGCTAAAGTAGCGAGATCACAATTCTCAAAATCTAAGTCGCTTATTTTAATTTTCTTATTGCTGCTGGATGAGGAGGAGTTCTTTTCTTCCATTAGATCGTTGTATAACTCGTCAATTTGATCTTTGATCTTGTCTGCTTTTTTCCTATAATCAACAGTACGTGCCATAATTTATAATTGTTTAAATGAATATGTGGCAAATATAGCGTTTATTTTTAATATTATCGCATTTTTATTTTGAGAAAATTGAGGAAGATTTGAAAGAACATGAAAAAAACAGTCTTTGGTATGGGATTGTATTGGTTATATGAAAAGATCGCTCTTTTACTTATGAATTATCTTATAAGAAAGAAATAATTACTTGCTATTTAACTGGAATTTCAGAAGAAAACGATACATACATACGTGTGGCCATTCACGGGTGTAAATGTAAACTTTCGCCTCCGAACATGTGAGGCGACAAGAACGTATGTGTAAGCCGATACATACGTATGTGTTTCGAGTGTAAAAGGAATGTTCTTGTCCGGGGATTAAAATCGTAAAGATATAACAATAAAGTATGAATGGCAAATGATCGCCCATAAAATGATCTTTTTTATGATATGAAACTTTTTTGGCTTGTTTTTTGAAATATTTTATTGTTGTTTGCCAGAAAATAATAACTTTGTAGGCACTATGTTTGAAAAACACAATATCAAATTATATAAGCGATGGATACTAAAATTCAAGAACTTACCGATAAAATATACCGGGAAGGCGTAGAGAAGGGAAATACCGAGGCTGAACGTATCATATCTGAGGCGAACGAGCGTAAGGAAAATATCCTTAAAGAGGCGGAATCAGAGGCTAAAGGTATCGTGGCGGCGGCAGAAAAAGAGGCCGCAGAGTTGAAGAAGAACACAGAGGCGGAATTGAAATTGTTCGCGACCCAGGCTGTAGAGGCATTGAAGAGTGAGGTTAGTGACTTGATTACAGGTGAGGTTGTCGCATCAAATATTAAGGCTGCCGTAGTTGATCCCGCATTTATGCAGAAAGTGATTCTTGAGTTGGTTAAGAACTGGGCAAAAGGCGAGTCGTTAACGATACAGGCTCCCGAGGCAGAAGCGTTGAAGAAATATTTCGAGGCGAATGCGAAGGCTCTTTTGGATAAGGGTTGCAAGATCGAGAAAGTTAATGGTAAGAAGGCCTCTTTTGCGATCATGCCTGCGGATGGTTCTTATAAGGTGACTTTTGGTGAGGAAGAATTCATCGAGTTTTTCAAGGCGTTCTTGCGTCCACAACTGGTGGATATGTTATTCAAATAAACAGATATGGCTAAGTATTATTATTTAATATCTGGCCTTCCTAATATCTCGTTGGATGATGGGAAACTGGCTTATTCTGTCGCTGATTTCTGGCGTGAGATTGAGGGACAGCTTTCCTGTCGGGATCGGCGTCTGATCCGTTTGTTTTACCTTAAATATGATAATAGGAACCTTTTGTCCTATATTACGGGTTCCGGACAGGATCCTGACGCGCGTGGCGAGATCGGAATGGATGAGATTGAGGCTTTGCATAAGGCCCTGAAGAATGAGGAGGCTCTTCCGAAGAACAAGCGAATTCCCGCCTATTTTAAGACTTTTCTAGAACTTTACTTGGCGGAAGAGCGAAAGGAACAGAAAACGGACGAGGGTATGTCTGTCGCATGGGAAGACCGTCTATCCGCACTTTATTATGCGTTTGCCATGGATTGCGGCAATCGGTTTATCTCGGATTGGTATGAACTTAATTTGAATATCAATAATATCTTGCCATCAATCACTTGCCGGAAATATACTTTTGATAAGGCCAATTATATTGTGGGTGATAACCATGTGGCGGAATCTATCCGCAATTCTAACGCACGCGATTTTGGATTGAGCGATTCCGTTGAATACCTGCCTGAGCTGCAGCGTATCGCAGAGGAAATGGACTTGGTCGCTCGTGAGAAGAAGATTGACCTGCTGAAATGGCAATGGCTTGACGACAATACTTTTTTCAAGACTTTCGATATCGAGAGCGTGTTCGCTTATCTCCTGAAACTGGAGATGATCGAGCGTTGGGTCGTTCTTGACAAGGCGAGAGGAGAGAAGACGTTCCGGGAGATTGTGAGCGTCATGAAAAAAGGAGGCGAGAATGCGTTAGATGAATTTAAAAGAAATAATAACAAATAATTATGGCTACTAAAGGTACAGTAAAGGGGATCGTATCCAACTTGGTAACTGTCGAGGTGGATGGGCCAGTTTCCCAAAATGAAATCTGTTATATCTCCGTCGGTGGCGTGAAGCTGATGTCGGAGGTTATTAAGGTTATAGGTAAGAACGCCTTTGTGCAGGTGTTCGAGAGTACACGTGGTATGCGTGTTGGTGATGAGGCTGAGTTCCAAGGACACATGTTGGAGGTAACGTTGGGTCCGGGCATGCTGTCAAGGAATTACGATGGCTTGCAGAACGATTTGGATAAGATGGAAGGTGTCTTCCTGAAACGTGGTGAGTACACTTTCGCTTTGGACGCTGACAAGAAGTGGGCATTCAAGCCTTTGGCAAAAGCGGGCGATAAGGTTGTAGCCGGCGATTGGCTGGGTGAGGTGGATGAGAACTATCAGCCGCATAAGATTATGGTACCTTTCGCTTTCAAGGGAGAGTACACGGTTAAGTCGGTTGCCGTTGCGGGCGATTATACGATAAATGACACGATGGCCGTTTTGACAGACGGGCAAGGTAACGACGTGAAGGTAACAATGGTTCAGAAATGGCCGGTTAAGCGGGCCATCACTTGCTATAAAGAGAAGCCGCGGCCATTTAAGTTGCTGGAAACAGGTGTTCGTACGATCGATACGGTAAATCCTATCGTTGAGGGTGGTACGGGATTTATCCCTGGACCGTTTGGTACGGGTAAGACCGTCTTGCAGCATGCGATCTCAAAGCAGGCAGAGGCGGACATCGTGATCATCGCCGCTTGTGGTGAGCGTGCGAACGAGGTTGTGGAGGTCTTCACGGAGTTTCCGGAGTTGATAGACCCACATACTGGTCGTAAGTTGATGGAACGTACGATTATTATTGCCAATACCTCAAACATGCCGGTTGCCGCTCGTGAGGCTTCAGTCTATACGGCGATGACAATTGCCGAGTATTATCGGAGCATGGGTTTGAAGGTTCTATTGATGGCGGATTCTACTTCCCGTTGGGCTCAGGCGCTGCGTGAGATGTCGAACCGTTTGGAGGAGTTGCCTGGTCCCGACGCATTCCCGATGGACTTGTCAGCGATTGTGGCTAACTTCTATGCCCGTGCGGGATTTGTGGAGTTGAATAATGGGGCTACAGGATCTGTTACCTTTATCGGAACGGTATCACCTGCGGGTGGTAACTTGAAAGAACCGGTGACCGAGAATACGAAGAAGGTTGCTCGTTGTTTCTATGCGTTGGAGCAGGAGCGTGCCGACCGTAAGCGTTATCCGGCGGTCAATCCGATTGACAGTTATTCTAAATATCTGGAATATCCTGAGTTCCAGGAATACATCTCGAAACATATCTCTCCCTCTTGGATTGATAAGGTCAATGAGATCAAAACACGTATGTTGCGTGGTAAGGAAATCGCTGAGCAAATTAATATCTTGGGTGATGATGGTGTCCCTGTCGCATATCATGTGATTTTCTGGAAATCCGAATTGATCGACTTCGTGATCCTGCAGCAAGATGCGTTCGATCCGATCGATTCCGTGACACCATTGGCTCGTCAGGAGTTTATGCTCGATAAGGTAGTCAATATTTGTCGTTCTGAGTTCACGTTCGAGAGTTTCTTAGAGGTCATGGATTATTTTAAGAAGATGATCAACCTCTTCAAGCAGATGAACTATTCTGAGTTTGAAAGTGACCAGTTCAAGAAGTTTAATGCTGAGCTGGATGAGCTTTTGAATGAGAGAATCCAAAAATAAACAGGTTATGGCAACAAAAGCATTTCAAAAGATATATACGAAAATTACCCAGATTACGAAAGCGACCTGCTCGTTGAAGGCGACGGGCGTTGGGTATGACGAGTTGGCTTCCGTTGATGGTAAGCTGGCTCAGGTGGTGAAGATTGTGGGCGACGAGGTTACGTTGCAGGTCTTCTCCGGAACGGAAGGCATCCGTACGAACGCGGAGGTGGTATTTATGGGAAAGGCTCCTTCTTTGAAGGTAAGTGATCAGTTGGCGGGCCGTTTCTTCAACGCTTACGGTGAGCCGATTGATGGAGGTCCTGTACCAGAGGGTCGTGAGGTGGAGATCGGAGGACCGTCGGTTAATCCGGTTCGTCGTAAACAGCCTTCAGAGTTGATCGCTACTGGTATCGCTGGTATCGACTTGAATAATACTTTGGTGACTGGCCAGAAGATCCCATTCTTCGCTGATCCGGATCAGCCGTTTAACCAGGTGATGGCGATGGTAGCCTTGCGTGCCCAGTCTGACAAGATTATCTTGGGTGGTATGGGTATGACGAATGATGATTATCTTTTCTTTAGGAACACCTTTAGTAATGCCGGTGCGCTCGATCGTATCGTAAGTTTCATCAATACCACGGAGGATCCTTCTGTTGAGCGTATCTTGATTCCGGATATGGCTTTGTGCGCGGCTGAGTATTTTGCCGTTGAGAAGAATGAGAAGGTCCTGGTTTTGTTGACGGATATGACCAACTATGCCGATGCTTTGGCGATTGTCTCTAACCGTATGGATCAGATCCCTTCTAAAGACTCTATGCCTGGTTCGCTTTATTCGGATTTGGCGAAGATTTACGAGAAGGCGGTACAGTTCCCGGCAGGTGGTTCAATCACGATTATTGCCGTGACAACCCTTTCTGGAGGTGATATTACGCACGCTGTACCTGATAATACCGGTTATATCACGGAGGGTCAGCTTTATTTGCGTCGAGATAGTGATGTGGGTAAGGTTATTGTCGACCCGTTCCGAAGCTTGTCTCGTTTGAAACAGTTGGTTACAGGAAAGAAGACACGTGAGGATCATCCGCAGGTGATGAACGCCGCTGTCCGTCTTTACGCTGATGCCGCTAATGCCAAGACGAAGATGGAGAATGGTTTCGATTTGACGGATTATGATAACCGGACGCTCTCGTTCGCGAAAGATTATTCCGAGAAGCTGTTGGCTATTGATGTCAACCTCGATACGACGGAGATGCTTGATGTGGCTTGGGGCTTGTTCGCTAAGTATTTCAGCCCGGCGGAGGTGAATATCAAGCAGGCGTTGGTCGATAAGTATTGGCAAAATAAATAAGGGATGAATTCTGGAGCCGTCAAGGTTGCCGGATAATGTAAATTGTTAATATATGGCTATAAAGTTTCAATATAATAAGACGTCACTTCAGCAGTTGGAGAAGCAGCTGAAGATACGCGAGCGCTCTTTGCCGACAATCAAGAGCAAGGAGAGCGCGTTGCGTGTCGAGGTCAAGCGGACCAAGGATGAAGTGAGGGCATTGGAACTTCAGCTGGAAAAAGAGATCCAAAGCTACGAGAGTATGGTAGCGCTTTGGAATGAGTTCAATCCGGAACTGATCAAGGTTCGCGACGTTACGCTTTCCGCGAAGAAGATCGCGGGTGTTGTCGTACCCATGCTGGATGAGATCAAGTTTGAGATTGGCCATTATAGTCTCTTTAGTGCTCCCGCTTGGTTCGCGGAAGGTATCGAGCTGTTAAAGAAACTGGCTCGGACCGGAATCGAGGCCGAGTTCTCGGGAATGAAGCTGGAGTTGCTGGAGCATGCCAGGAAAAAGACCACTCAGAAGGTGAACCTCTTCGAGAAGGTGCAGATTCCTGGATATAAGGATGCGATCCGGAAAGTGAAACGGTTTATGGAGGATGAGGAAAGCTTGTCCAAATCGTCACAGAAGATCATGCGTGCAAATCAGGAGAAACGGAATGCTGCGGAAAAGGAGGTTGAGGTAT